>JBEKNU010000284.1:0-10027 GCA_049522495.1 Terriglobia bacterium | reverse complement strand
GGTCCGCCTCATCCATGCCCACGGAAATCGCGCGTCCGCGGGCGAAAGGCCCCTCGATTCTTCCCGCCACGCCGGGAAGCGAGAAGTTGTACCCCACGTCCGGAATGCCCGCGCGCCCCATATTGCGGATAATGGTTTTGACGTTTTCCAGGTGTTGCGATTTCTTGGGACCATCCAGCAGCACATCGTGCCAGTGGGCCGGATCGAGATTTTCGATGGCGTGCAATTCCAGGCCGTGGTTATTGATCTTTGCCTTCAACGCCGCCAGTTCTTCATAACTCCAAAGCTTGTTGGGGTCACCCGCGCGGCCCCACCCGGCCCGGCTGCCCACCGGCTGATTTTGCGGGTTGCCTTCCCCCTGATGGAAGTAATCCACCAGATGAACGATGATATGCGTGCAAGCACACTGCCGCGCAAAACGAAAGTTCTCCGGCGTGAGCATGTGGCGGTACAACCCTAACCCCAGTTTCATGATTGTATGTTAGCATGGGAAGACACACAGGAGGAACGTATTCCATCTCTAAACCATAAGTTGAAAGCTATTCCGCTCGGGGGCCTGGGCGAATTCGGGATGAACATGATGGCGTTTGAGTTTGACGACGACGTGGTCATCGTCGACTGCGGCGTCATGTTTCCCGATGCCGAGCTGCTGGGCGTGGACATTGTTATTCCCGACCTCACTTACGTGCGCGAGAACCGCGAACGCATCCGCGCCATTCTGCTGACGCACGGGCACGAAGATCACATCGGCGGCCTGCCCTATCTCCTGGAAGAAGTTGATGTGCCGGTCTATGGCACTGCCTTCACGCTGGCCCTGGCGCAATCGAAACTGGTCGAACACGATCTGGCCGAGAGCACCGAACTGCGGGAGATAAAGCCCCGGACGCCGTTCCAGGTGGGGCCGTTCCGCGTGGAGTTCATCCACCTGACGCACAGCATCATTCAGTCGGGAGCGCTGGCCCTCACCACGCCACTGGGCACGGTGATTCACACCGGCGATTTCAAATTTGACCCCACGCCCACGGACCAGCACGTCAGCGATCTGCACACGCTCGCCGATTACGGGAGGAATGGCGTGCTGGCGCTGTTCTCCGATTCCACTAACGTGGAGCGCCCGGGCCTGACGCCGTCGGAGCGCGCCGTCCGGCAGCGCCTGTCGCACATCATCGGAGACGCCCAGGGGCGCGTGCTGATCTCCTGTTTTGCCACGTCCATGCATCGCTTGCAGATCGTCACCGACCTGGCGCATCAATACGGCCGCAAGCTCTGCTTTGTGGGCCGGAGCATGTTCAAGAACTCCGAGATTGCCATGCAGATGGGCAAGTTGAACGTGCCGCCCGGCATGCTGGTGCCGCCGCAGGACCTGCGCAAGCTGCCCCCGAACCAGGTAGCCGTGGTCATCGCCGGCAGCCAGGGTGAACCGATGTCGGCCATGGCGCGCGTGGCGGTCTCCAGCCACCGCTGGGTCTCGGTTGAGCCCGGCGATGAAGTGGTGCTGAGCGCCCGGGTGATTCCGGGCAACGAGAAGGCCATCTTTCGCATGCTCGATCACCTCTACCGGCGCGGAGCGCGCGTGCATTATCACGACGGCAGTCAGCCGCCGGTACACGTCTCGGGGCATGGCAGCGTGGAAGAATTGAAACTGATGCTGAACATCGTCCGGCCCAAGTACTTTGTGCCCATCCACGGTGAATACCGGCAACTTTGGCGGCACATGGAAATGGCCAAGGAGCTGGCAGCGGTTTCGCACGAAACCTTCCTGCTGGAAACCGGCGACGTTTTGGAGTTCGATGAGCAGGGGGCGCGCCGTAGCGGCCGCGTGACCGTGGGCCGCATCTGCATCGATGGCGGCACCCTGGACGAAGTGGAAGAGATCATCCTCAAAGAGCGCCGCCACATTTCCGAAGACGGCATCGTGATTCCCATTCTTGCCATCAACGAGCACACGGGCTTGCTGGAAACCCCGCCGGAAATCGTCTCGCGGGGGTTTGTGCCCTTCGACGAGGCGGGCGAGTTGGTGGAAAGCGCGCGGCAAGTCATCCTGCGCACCATCGAGAAATCCAACCTCGAGGAAGTCGGCGACTGGGGCGTCATCAAGGAGAAGATCCGTGCCGCGCTGCGGCGGCACTTCAACGAGGAAACCGGAAAGCGGCCCATGATTTTGCCGGTAATTCTCGAAGTCTAACCTCTTTGCGTAGTGGTTTCTATGCTTACAAAGCTCACCATTCGCAATTTCAAACGCTTCGGCGAGGTCGAAATTGATCTCGGCAATCCGGTGGTCTTCATTGGTCCGAACAACTCTGGAAAAACCACGGCTTTGCAGGCGCTGGCCCTGTGGGAAATTGGCCTTAAGCTTTGGGTGGAAAAGCGTTCGGGTAAGCGAACTCCGGAAAAGCGCCCGGGCGTGACCATCAATCGACGAGATTTGATTTCCTGCCCTGTGCCTGACGCTAATCTCCTGTGGCGCGACTTACACGTTCGAGACGTGAAGAAAATTAACGACAATCAACAGACCAGCAATGTGCTCATCGAGTTGATCGTGGAAGGCGTAAGTGAGGGCGAATCTTGGACGTGTGGGCTGGAGTTCTACTATGCGAATGCGGAATCGTTTTATTGCCGACCGGCTCGCCTTGCCGCCGATTCCGTCGGCACTCAAGCGATCATTCCGGACGAAGCCAAGAAAGTGCGACTGGCGTTCCTACAACCCATGTCAGGACTTCTTGCCAATGAGACGAGGCTCGACCAGGGTGCCATAAACGTTAGGCTGGGAGAAGGACGCACGGCTGAAGTTCTGCGAAACCTCTGCTACAGGATTTATAGTGCCGAGGGCCGAGAAGCCCGATTGGATGACGTACCTCATGAGTTCAAGCAAATCGTCGGTGAAGCTCGGTGGAACACTCTTAAGCGCCAAATCAAAAGGTTATTTGGAGTTGAACTCGACCCTCCTCAGTATATTGCCGAGCGAGGCGAGATTGAGATGACCTACACGGACGCCTCCGGCGTGCGATTGGACATCTCTTCATCCGGCAGAGGCCTCCAGCAAACACTACTGCTACTTTCTCACTTGAAAGTGAACCCCCGGTCCGTCCTGCTTCTTGACGAACCAGACGCGCACCTGGAAATCCTGCGCCAAAGGGAAATCTATCAACAGCTCACCGAGGCTGCTAAGGAACAACAAAGCCAGGTCATTATTGCCAGTCATTCAGAGGTGATCCTTGCTGAGGCTGCGGATAGGGATACCGTTGTGGCATTTGTCGGGAAACCCCATAGAATCGATGATCGCGGCAGCCAACTCCTCAAGTCGCTGAAGCAAATTGGTTTCGACCAGTATTACCAGGCTGAACAAACAGGTTGGGTTCTCTACCTGGAGGGGTCTACAGGTCTGGCGATTCTGCAAGCGCTGGCAAGGGCCCTGGGACATCCAGCCTATAAGGCTCTCGAACGCCCCTTCGTCAGTTACGTAGCGAACCAACCCCAGAAGGCACGCGACCACTTTCGCGGTCTCCGTGAGGGCAAGACAGATCTGGTGGGATATGCCTTGTTCGATCGAGTTGAGCAATCTCTTCAATCAGGGCCGGGATTAGATGAGTACATGTGGACACGCCGCGAGATTGAGAATTATTTGTGCTCACAGGATACGTTGCTCGCCTTCGCTGCCGACTATGCGCACGATCAAGGCCCCCTATTCGAACAAGCTGAGAAGGCCCGGTACATTGAGACCATGCAACGATGTATTGAAGATTACGTCCCGCGGGCGGCCCAGCGTGACCCCGGTGATCGTTGGTGGATAGATACAAAAGCAAGCGACGACTTCCTCGATCGCCTGTTTGAAGCCTTCTTCAAGGCGATTGAACTTCCAAATACAATGCGAAAGACCAATTATCACGTGCTTGCTGGCTACGTTCCCAAGGACAAAATCGATCCTGAGATTTCACGGGTCCTGGACTCTATCCTAGAAGTTTCGCGGCAGGCTAAGCCCGCACCTGACCCGCCCTGAAATTCCGGACGCTCAGGACTCATCCCTTAAAATGGAGTTTATGAAGGTATGCCACTTTACCAAGCCATCGTCCTCGCCATCGTGCAAGGCCTGACGGAGTTTTTGCCGGTTTCCAGCACGGCGCATTTGTGGTTAGTTCCGTGGATTTTGAAGTGGAAAGACCCCGGCCTGACCTTTGACATTGCGCTGCACGCGGGGACGCTGGTGGCGGTGCTGGGCTATTTCTGGCGCTATTGGCTGGAAATGATCAAGATGGTGTTGGGAATTAGCGGAGACAGCGCGAGCGCGGCGGCCGGGGGCGGCGCCCCCGTCAAGGCGGGGTCAATAACCCTGCTCGGCGAGAACCGCAAGCTATTCTGGTACCTCGTCATCGCCACAATTCCTGGAGGGGTGGCAGGATGGTTGTTTGAGCGCGCCGCGGACGAGCAACTGCGCTCGCCATTCATCGTTGGCACCGCGCTGATCGTCGTGGGCCTGCTGATGGGCGCGGGGGAGCGGGTAGGCAGCGGCGGTCTGGGCATGGGCCAGGTCGGCTTTCTGGATTCCCTCATCGTGGGCGTGGCCCAAGCGTTTGCCGTCATCCCGGGGGTTTCGCGTTCCGGTTCGACGATGGCCGCGGGCCTGTTTCGCAGTATGAACCGCGAGACGGCGGCGCGCTTTTCCTTTCTTCTCTCCACACCCATCATCGCCGGTGCATGCTTCAAGAAGGCCTGGGAGATTCACCACTCCGGCCTGCCTGCGGACATGCGCATGCCCTTCCTGTTCGGAATCATCGTGTCGGCCGTCGTGGGATATGCCGTCATCGCTGTGCTGATCCGCTATTTGGAGCGCCGGACCTTCACGATTTTTGTTGTTTACCGGGTCATACTCGGCGTGATACTATTGGCCATTGGATGGGGATTGCGTCACTGACCATCAGGTCTTAAGCTCCGGGTGCCAAGTGTCAGCGCCAATGCTGTTCTGACACGAATCACCAGGGAAAACCGACCTGCACTCCTGAGCGCCGGCTCGAAAAAGTGAGGCAACCGATGGGTAGCCCAGCGCCGGCGTCTTCCTCGAAGACCAAAGAAGCAAACTCCAAAGCCCCCAAAGCACCCCTGCTTGACTCGCAGCGTCTGTTCGAATTAATCGGACTGCTGACGGGCGTAGCAGGCTTGCTGATCCTACTTAGCCTGGCATCTTACCAGCCCGAAGACCCCTCGTTAAACACCGCCGTGGCCACGGGAACTTTGCCCCACAACTGGATCGGCCCCGCCGGCGCGTTTGTTGCGGACGGCCTCTTTCAAGTTTTCGGCTGGGTCGCCTATTTGCTGCCGCTGGCGCTGCTGGTAGTGGGCGTGCGCTGGCTTTTGGCAAGGCCTTTTGAGGCGCCCCGCACCAAAATGCTCGGCGCCGGGATGCTGGTGGTTTCTTTGGGCGCACTGCTGGAACTCTTTCCCTACACGCCGGCCCTTCATGGGGTGTTACGGGGCGGCGGGTTGCTGGGGTATTTGTCGGCAGCGGGGCTGATCCACACCTTCAACCGCCTGGGGGCGAGTATTGTGGCCGTAACCGTCTTCATCACTTCTCTGTTTCTGGTCACCCGCTTCTCTTTCGGCTGGGCGGCGGAATTCCTGCAAACTCGTTGGAGCCGCGTGCTGACCCCACTCAAAACACGGTGGAGGGCCTGGCAGGAGGCGCGCGCAGCCAAAGCCGCAACGCGCCTGCGCCAGCAGATGGAGCGGCAGCGCGTGATGGGCAAACCGCCGGTGCTGATTCAAAAGCTGGCCGCCCGGCCCACGCTGTCCGGAAAACCCCTCCCCGTCCTGCCCGCCAGCGCTCCGGCGGGCGCTCCCCCGGCAAAACCGGAAGCCGAGGAGAAGCCAGGGGCTCCGCCCGTGGTGCGGATGCCCCAGCCCTCGCCCTCCAGCCCTCCCCCCAAGATCGTGGGGCGTGCTGTGCATGGATACAAACTACCGAGCGCCACGTTGTTGCGGCCTTCCGAGGACTCGGAAGGAATCGATGAAGAGGAATTAAAGGAACGCGCCACGCGGCTGACCGCGAAGTTTCTCGAATTTGGGGTAACCGGAAGTGTCACGCAGATTCACCCGGGGCCGGTGGTGACCACTTACGAATTCAAGCCGGAAGCCGGTATCAAATACAGCCGCATCACCAATCTGGTTGACGATTTGTGCCTCGCCATGAAAGCGGAGTCGATCCTGATCGATCGCATCGCGGGAAAGTCCACGGTGGGTATTGAGGTGCCCAATCTGCACCGCGAGATCATTCACCTGCGCGAACTGATCGAGTCAACCGATTTCATGGGGTCAACTTCCCGATTGAGTCTCGGCCTGGGGAAAGACGTCACCGGCAAAATCCGCGTTGGCGACCTGACGCAAATGCCTCACTTGCTGATTGCCGGCTCCACGGGCTCCGGCAAGAGTGTGGCGATCAATTCCATGGTTGTTTCCATCCTCATGAAGTCCACGCCGGATGAAGTGAAGCTGATCCTGATTGACCCCAAACGCCTGGAATTGAATCTTTACGATGGCGTTCCGCATCTGCTGACCCCGATTGTCACCGAACCTAAACGGGCTGCCAACGCCCTGCGCCGGGCGGTCATGGAGATGGACGATCGTTTGCGCAAGCTGGCCGAGCATGGGGTGCGCAATATCGCCCAGTACAACAAAATGTTCGAGCCGGAATCGACCCTGAGCCTGTTTGACAACAATGGTGAGCGCGAGCGCCCCCTGCCCTACATCGTGATCGTTATCGATGAACTCGCGGACCTGATGATGGTAGAGCCGCAGGGCGTGGAAGAATCCATTACGCGCCTGGCGCAGATGGCGCGCGCCGTAGGAATTCACCTGATCCTGGCCACGCAGCGGCCCTCCGTCGATGTGATCACGGGCTTGATCAAGGCCAACATGCCGTCCCGCATCTCCTTCCGTGTCGCCTCCAAGGTGGATTCGCGCACCATCCTGGATTCCAACGGCGCGGAAGCCCTGCTGGGACGTGGCGACATGCTATTCATGCCGCCCGCGAGTTCTCGCCTCCAGCGCTTGCACGGGCCGTTGATCACCGAGGGGGAAATCCAGAAGGTGGTGGATTGGTGCAAAGCCCAGTCACAGCCTCAATACAACGAGGAATTCCTGGAACCTCTTCGCGACAAAGACCAGGAGGAAGTACCGGTGGATGAGGAGGAGGCCGCGGAACTTGATTCCGTTTACGAAGATGCTGTCCGCATCGTGGTGGAATCCGGTAAGGCCTCGACTTCCCTGCTGCAACGCCGCCTGCGCCTCGGTTATGGACGCGCGGCTCGGCTGATTGACATGATGGAGAAGGACGGCATCGTGGGATCTCCCGACGGCGCGCGCCCCCGCGAGGTTTTGAAGCGGCCAGACTGGCTGAAAGAACTGGATCAATCGCTGCGCTAGGCTTTGGGAATTTGAAGCGGCCGCCCCGGCTAGTTCTGCTCTCCAGCGTCGAGGTTGTTTCCTGCAGGACCGGTGCCCGGCCCGCCCATCGAGGCCGCGCGACGTCTGCTTCTTGAGCAGTGAACCGCTCCAAGCGTGCTAGAATGCCGGTGAATTAGCCTTTGGTTCGAAGGCGGCTGCACATGCCACTACTTTTTCGGTGACGAGGGACGGAGGACGTTCATGGGTACCACCCAACCCACTCCCCAACGGAGACGGTCTTCGCGGCTCCAATTCCGCTGCCGCGTAAGGATCAGCGCGATTAATTCGGAAGGAAATATTTTCAAGGAGGAGACGGAAACTGTCACCATCAGCAAGTTCGGGGCGGCTTTGAAAACCACTCACCAGTTTAAAATGGGCCAGATCATCTCGGTTCATACCATCGAACGTCATCACGTGGGACAGTTTCAAGTCGTGTGGATTGGCCAACTCGGGACCCCTGAGGCCGGCCAGATTGGAGTCGAATGGGTTGACGCCCGCCGCTTCTGGGGTATTGAGTTTCCGCCGGAGGATTGGGGCTTGCGCTAGACAGCAGATTGCCTCCCAGCCTATAAGCAGACCTAAGGCTCGCGCTGCTTCACCACGCCAATAGGAACCTGCCGACTTGTGTGAGTCCTACACCCCTCGGAAATGCAGGTTCGTACCGCTCGTGAATCGGTTCAGGGTTCAAATCTTGACAAGGAACGAAATCCATCTGAGAATGTTGACACGGACTTGAGTCTCACTGCGCGGCCTCGACTTGCCGCGGCGGTGGGTAATGACTCGGCCCGGTCCTTCACGACCCACGTGTGCCGCGGTAGCTCAGGTGGTAGAGCGCAGCCCTGAAAAGGCTGGCGTCGGCGGTTCAACTCCGTCCCGCGGCACCATAAAATCAAGCACTTAAATCCCCAACAAAGAGAATGTTGTCACACCGTTTCCTAAGGGCCTGACGCATTGAGGACGCATTGAGGATTGACAAACGACAACAAATCTCATACCATCCCATTGGCCTTGGAGGGGTGCCCCTCGCCACCCTGGAAGGGTCGCCGTTAGTTTGGCCATGATAACTAAGCAGCCGCCAACTGAGCCGCATTATGGGTTTGATTGCCGGTTCCTCTGGACCGAGCAATCGGCCAAAGCCTACGGTCAAGCCCGACGGAACTTGCGAGGAGGGCGTCAAAATGAAGGCACCTGTCTGTTCTCTACCTTTCAGTTATTTCCATAGTTACAGTTTAAGGCCCCCAAAATCTGGAACGGAACGCTTTTTGGGCGGGACTGTATTCTTACTTTCTGTTCTCTTACTCTCTCTCGTTGTTCCTGGCTCGACGGCGTTTGCCCAAACCCCCTTGACTCCTCCGGCGTTATCCTTCGGCAACCAAGTCGTAAACCAGTCGAGCGCGGCGATGAGCGCAACCCTCAAGAACCCCCAGGCCGTACCCCTGAGCATCCGCAGCATCGCCATCAGTGGCGGAACCGCCCCGGCCGATTACGTTGCGGGGGGGAACTGTCCTGTCAGCCCAAGCACCCTCGGCCCGGGAGAAAATTGCACCATTACCGTGACGTTTACCCCCTCGGCAGTGGGTATGCGAACGGCCACGCTCACGGTTAGGGACAACGCGCGCACCAGTCCTCTGACCATCTCTTTGACGGGAACTGCTGTGGCACCAATGGACGGTACACCCAGCAGTTGGAATTTCGGCGCCGTGCCCGCGGGCAACCCCGGCGCGACGCCGTCGGGCACGCTCACCAACGACAAGAGCGGCGTACGCGCATCTTCGGGCATGGCGCCCAGCGAAGACTTCGCGCGTAACCGGCCCGGCACTATCACCCTTCCCTCCCGCGCTTCCGGGGGCCCGAGCGTGATCCCCCTGGGCGGTCTCGGAAATTCCAGTGGATTGATTTCCCTTACGGTCGCCCCGTCCAATCCTTCGATTGCCTCAGGGAACACGCAGCAATTTACCGCCACGGGTTATTTTAGAAATGGCACCACCCAAAATATGACGTCCTCCGTCCTATGGACTTCATCGGCGACGGGCGTGGCTACCATCAATGCGGCGGGCCTCGCAAGCAGTGTCTCGGCGGGCAGCACGACCATCACCGCTACCTTCATGACGGCCATGCCGTTAGGTCAGGCGAGAGGTGTGAACCCGGGTACCCCTATTGTTGTCAGCCCGCCCACAAGCCCTATTACCGGCTCGACCACGCTGACGGTCACCGCCGTCGGCCCAGTAGTCAGTCTTACCAACTCGAGCCTTAACTTCGGCCCGCAGGCAGTGGGTACGACGAGTTCCTCTCAGACCGTCACGCTGAACAACACTGGAACCGCAAGCTTGACGATTACAAACATTGCGGTGACAGGCACCAATGCCAGCGACTTCGCTCAGAACAACACGTGCGTCAGCCCGTTGGCGGTGGGAGGTAATTGCACGATCAGCGTGACGTTCACGCCTACCGCTCTCGGGCCGCGCACGGCCTCGGTGAGCATCACGGACAACGCCGCGGGCAGCCCGCATACTGCGAGCCTAATGGGCACGACGCCCTTAATCAACAACACCCCGGGGCTGCCCTACGGTGTATTGAATACGGCTTATAGCGC
>JBEKNU010000283.1:0-10078 GCA_049522495.1 Terriglobia bacterium | reverse complement strand
TGCTGTCCGGTCAGGTGTTTCATAATACTGTTTGTCTTACTTTCCCAGCGGGCTCTTGGCAGTCTGCGGCCACACCACGCCTTGGTCGAGAGTCGTGACCGGAGCAAGCCCCTTGAAAACAAACTTCTGCACGCGCTGCCCGCGGTAAGTCTCCGTGGTGAAGATGTTGCCTTTGGAATCGGTGGCGATGCTGTGCACGGCGTAGAATTCTCCCGGCTGTCTGCCGCCGTCGCCGAAGCTGGTCAGCACCTGCATCGTCTGCCGATCAAGAATGTGGATCTTCTCGTTGGCGCCGTCGGCGACATAGATGAATCGCTGCTCCGGGTCTCGCGAGAAAGCGATATCCCATACCGAGCCGTCGCCGCGCGTGCGGGTGTAGTAATAGTATTCCTTCTGGAAGCCTCCCTGCGGATTGAAGATCTGGATGCGGTTGTTGATGCGGTCGCACACGTAAAGCAAGCGGTCGTTCGAGAGCACCGCGCAGTGGACGGGATTGCGAAACTGCGGGTCGCCCTCGGTTGGGGGAGTGTAGGTTCCAAAACCCGCGTCGCTGGGGGTATGACCGTATGCGCCCCAATGGCGCTTGTATTTGCCGGTTTCATAGTCGAACACGATGACGCGACGGTTGCCGTAGCCGTCGGCCACGTAGACTTCCTGCGCCGCTTGATCGAACCAAATCTTTGCCGGTCCCCTCAGGTTCTCCACGTCGTTGCTGCCCTTGCTCTGGCCGGCTTTTCCGATCTGCATCAGGAATTTGCCCTGCGGGGTGAACTTCAAAATCATGCAGTCGTGATAGGGAGCACTGGGATTTGGGGTTTGGGGCGCTCCCGGGCGGGGTCCCCCCAGGGCAAAAGGAACCGCCGGGGGCGGCCGCCGCTGGCGTCCGTTGCCGCCGATCCATACGTTGCCGTCCGGGTCGATGGAAACACCGTGCATTGAGACCGGCCACTCGTAGCCCTCGCCCGGCCCACCCCAGGAGTTGATCAGGTTGCCGCCTTGGTCGAATTCCAGCACCGGTGGCGCCGGCGCGCAGCAATCGCCAACCGGAGGCTGCTGCGCGGCGTAGGTTTCCCAGTACTCCAGCGAATTCGGGCGGTGGACGATCCAAATGTGGTCCTGCGCGTCAACCGCCACGCCCACCGTCATACCAAGAATCCAGTGGTGGGGAAGCGGCTTGGGCCACATCGGATCGACCTCGAAGCGCGGCGCCTCAGGTGCGGACGCGGGCGCGGCCCCCGTCGAGGATGTTGAAGCCAGAAAAGCGGCTATCAATACGGCGCCGGTTATCAGCACCAGAGCAGTTCGCGCGAGAGGTTTCATCGTTTCCCCTTATGTTGATGTTTGGGCAGCCGGCGGTTATGGCCCGAGTTCGGCGCGCCGCGGAAATACTAACACGTTTGGGCGCTGTCCGAATTTGAAGATGTTGCCGGCCGGCTGGTGCAGCATCTCGACAAAGATCCAACAGAAACGCTGACACGTAAACAGCCGGCTGCGGCGATAGGTGCTAGTAGTGATAAACTGCAACTGGCCAGGCTCGAAATGGCGTCCGTAAATGGGCATACCTAAAATATCGGCGGGCATGGCCCGAGACGTGAGGCGCAGAGCTGGGCTCGCTCTGCGCCAGCCGGCCGTTTCCTCCCGATTCTGTAAGAACCGCCATCACGCACCGCACTTGCGCCGTTTCAAAGCGAATCAAGTTCCACGATCTCCCTATAGGGATGCCAAAGCTGAAGGGTAAAACGTCGTGTCGATACCCAATCATGAAAAAGGACATTCAACAAATATCGCAGTTCGACTGTTGGGACCTCAGGTGCTCATCGTCGTTCTTATCTTCGCGCGGATGATGCTGGGCCAATCTCTTCAGAATGACGATTCCCGACCTGTAACGGTACGCGACTCGATTGAGGCATCCGTCGTTTCTAGCGGTCCCGGCGGTCAAATTGCATACTTCTCGCCCGATAAAAATCGATTTGCAATCGTTCTACGCAAAGGGGATCTAGCAAAAGATACAAACGAATACTCCTTGCTCATTTACCGAATCCAAAATGCTTTGCGACCGTCACATGAATCAACAGTTCATCTATCTTCGTCTACAGACTCACCGGCGATGAGCAATATCCAATGGCTGGATGACGACACGATTGCGTTCATCGGTATCGATGGAAATAAAGCACCACGAGTCTATTCATTCGAAATCCCCAAAAAGACCTTGAAGAAGTGGCCTGTGCCGCCCGGTTCCGTCGTCACGGCATTCGACACCACACCCGATCGCAGCGTCTTCGCCGAAATTTCGCATTCAACTCGGACGGGCTGTTTAGCCGATGGCTCCCGTGCTGCAGGCCTTCTGATTACTACGCAGCAATTGGCAGACCTGCTCTCGAACGGATGCCCAAATCCAAACCAGCTCTTTATAGGTAAGTCTACAACTGTACCAACCCAGGTGACCATTCGGGAGTCTCGACTACTAGGAACGGTATCGCTTTCTCCAAACGGCCGGTACGCGGTAGTCATGGAATCCATATCTTCCGACTCCGATGAGTTGAAGCGATACAATGTCCCTCCTGACTACTTCGCCTTGCGCTATTTCCTGGTCGACACTCGCACGCGGGCAATTCGGCCTCTTATTGACGCTCCTGCATTGCCATCAAGATCACGTGAACCGGTGTGGTCGCACGACGGACGTTATGCAATTGTGACGAACACCTGCGTACCGCTAATGTCGAGAACCGAAACGACTGCAGGAACCACGCCATCACTATTCACGGCTGAGATCGATGTGGAGACTGGAGCAGCGATCAAGATTTCGAGCGGACTCGCCGACTTACTGAACTGGGATCCCGCAACTCAAACGCTTCTTTTGCGGCCCCGTCAAATGTTAGGCCCTTCTCAGGCGCCGGTGGCTTATCGCAAGAGGAACGGCAACTGGGAGGAGACTTCGAATCAAGCCGGAAAAGAACCTCACTTCGGCACTCAGGTCTTGGAAGTCGAGGACATGAACACACCGCCACGCCTCTACATTTTGGATGATAGGACAAAGGAGAGAGCCCCACTTCTCGATCCGAACCCTCAGTTTAAATACTTGAGGTTTGGCAAAGTAGAGCAAATCGCGTGGACCGGGAGCAAGGGTGAGAAGGAGAAAGGCGGGATTTATCTTCCGCCAGATTACTCAGAAGGCAAGAAGTATCCCCTGGTGATTCAGCTCGAAGGTTGGGATCCTACTCAATTCTGGATAGACGGTCCGTCAACCGCGGGCTACGCCGCCCAGGAACTCGCAGGCAGAGGCTTTGTAGTCGCCCAACTTCCTCTGCCTTCCCTAGATGACTTGACGACTACCAAAGAAGGGCCAGCGGCGATGGATGCCGTAGAGGGCGTCATCAATTACTTGGATCATCAAGGGTTTATCGACCGCGGTCGAATCGGTCTCTTCGGTTGGAGCCGGACTGGATTTCACGTCAGATACATATTGGAATTCTCCAAGCACCAGATCGCAGCCGCCGTAATCGCGGACGGAATGGATGCGTCCTATTTTCAATATCTGAGTTGGCTGACCATTTCCGGAAGCGCTGGATACACCTACGAACGCATAAACGGCGGAGTACCATTTGGCGACGGACTCCAATCTTGGTTGAAAAATGCCACAGGGTTCAACCTCACAAGGGTACATACTCCGGTCCTCCTTTTTGGTTTTAGGCAGTATTCACTCCTCAATAATTGGGAATGGTTCACCGGGCTAAGTCAATTGCGCAAACCGGTGGAGTTTGTTTGGTTGCGTGATGCCGTTCACTCGCCCCAGAAGCCTTCAGAACGCACAACAGCTCAAGGCGGAGCCGTCGATTGGTTCTCATTTTGGCTGCAGGGCAAGCAGGATTCCGACCCCGGAAAAACGACTCAATACGTCAGGTGGAATGAGCTTCGCAAGCTCCGGGATGCCGACATCGGAACCAGACCCCAGCATTGAGCACCCCATCCTGATTCCGGCTATTCTTATTAAGAACAGTAATCAGTGGCAAGTGGCTAGTGACGAGCAAGAAGACACTATCGGGAGGCCATCATGCCCATAAACCACGATGAGATTATTGAGGAGATCGAAAGCCACATTCGGAAATGCGGTGGAGAGCATGGAGAGTGGTGCGTGGGAACGGCCAAAGATTCTCGCGGGCCGTTCTCCCCGATATAAAGCATCGGGGCAGGTCCGGCGGCATCTGGCAGCCGATCTGGGCGATGGACTGATTTATCGCGAGGCCTTTACCACCTCCGCCGCCGACCAAGTGATTGACCACCTGGTGAACGCCTGCGGCCTCCGCCCCGACCGCGACTCCGTCCCCGCGCCTGGCAAAATCGTTTTCGTCTACCGGCAAACACGGGACAAGGGATACGGGGCACGGGATACGGGACTCGGGGTCGGGGATTCGGGACTGGGGATACGGGATTCTGGCAGAGTGGGCGCTGCCACATCCGCGCCGCCCAGCGATAAAGCTGCGCTCGCCAGGCGCGCCGCATAGGCCCTGGCTTGTTGCCGCGCAGCAAGGGCAAACCAATTTTCCCCCTTGGTTTTCAATGCTTTGCCAGTAATTTCGCCTTTTATTCGCCTAAAACCTCCTTTGGGCTGATGCCGGGAGTGGCGGGGAGTTGTGGGGTATCCACAATGCATTCGGCCCAAAACCCGCTTTACTGGAATTTGACCCACGACCAAAATTCAAATTGTACCTCTGCCGAAATCAGGCGGGCGCCCGTGAAGCTCTTCCTGAGAATCGCACTCCCAAACTCGCGGGCAGGCGTCCGTCTTTGAGATTCTCGGTTTCTGTCAGGGAAGAACCGCGGACCCCAAAAGCGGGGTTCCGCGTTACCCGGTCGTGTATAATTGCCCGCGCCCCATGGTCACTCAGGGATTTTCCGATATTGCTAAACCACGACGATGCCTTTGGAGGATTGAATGCGGCGATTCGCTTTTCTCCTAGCCGGCTTGACTTTTGTGTCCGCTTCCCTGCCCCTTTTTTCCCAGGAGGTGAAACATGATGCGCACATGAAGGGTGCCTTCCGCAAGCCCGCGCAGAATGGCTGGGTTTTCGTGCACCTGGAGGGATCGCCCTTCGACATGGGATATCAGCACGGATACCTGTTGGCGCCGGAGATTGAGGACGCGGAAAAAGTGGTTGTCCTGGAGCAGACCCATGACGGAAAGCACCACTGGAATTTCTTCCGTGAAGCCGCGAAGGACATGATGTGGCCGCACATCGAGCCGCAGTATCGCGAGGAATTGCAAGGCATCGCCGAGGGTTTGCGGGCGAAAGGTGTGAAACTGGACGTTTGGGATGTGGTGGCGCTCAACGCTTTCTGCGAATGGGACTACTACGTCAAGGAGTATGACCGGCAGCATCACGCCACGAGGTCCGCCTCGCGGGCTTTGCCGGAGCATTGCAGCGCCTTCGCCGCCACGGGGAGTTATACGAAGGATGGCAAGGTCATTATCGCCCACAACGATTGGACCAGTTACCTGGAAGGCCCGCGTTGGACGATCGTTTTTGACCTCGCCCCCGCCGACGGCCAGCGCATCCTGATGGATGGCTTCCCCGGCGCCATTCATAGCGCCGACGACTTCGGCATTAACTCCGCTGGGATCATGATTACCGAGACCACCATTTCGCACTTTTGGGGCTACGACCCCAACGGCATCCCGGAATTCGTCCGCGCGCGCAAGGCGATGCAATATGCCGCTTCCATCGACGATTTCGCTCGCATCATGAAGGCCGGGAACAACGGCGGCTACGCCAACACCTGGCTGGTGGCCGATCGCAAGACCAACGAAATCGCCAGCCTCGAACTGGGGCTCAAGAACGTCACGCTGCTGCGCAAATCGGACGGCTATTTTGCGGGTTCAAATTTTCCCGCCGCCCCCAAGCTGGTGAAGGAAGAGACTGACTTCGACGTCAAGGACATGGCCAACAGCGCCAATGCCCGGCGCGTCCGCTGGGAACAGTTGATGGCGCAGTTTAAGGGGAAGATCGATGTGGCGGCCACCCAAAGTTTTCTGGCGGACCACTATGACACGTTCGAGAAGAAAGAGGATGCCGACGAGCGCACACTCTGCGGCCACGTTGATCTTTCTTCCCGCGGCTTTCCGCCGTGGCAGCCGCCCTACGGGGCGGCGGGCGCCGTGCAGAATAAAGTTGCGGACGCAACGATGGCGGAACAGATGTCCTTCACCGCGGCGGCGGGGCACGCGTGCGGACTCAGCTTCAAGGCGGCCGAATACCTGCGCAAGCGATCCGGATTTTCCTGGGAAGAACCTCTCCTGCGCGACATGGATGCTTACCCCTGGACCACCTTCTCCATCACCCGGTAGCGGGGGGATGCCCGCGACGGGTGTTGGCTTGCCCTCCGGCCCGCTCCGGTGGGGGTTGCGGCGAGAAGGGACAATTCTAGCGAGGCAGCGCTTTAGTGCACAGTTTCCGCAACGGCGGGTGAGTGATCCGTGAGGCGGGCGGGTTGAGTCATGCGATAGAGGTGGTTCAGCGGAATGCGGCCGGGCCCCACCGGGAAGGACTGGCGGATGGCTTCGACCACATACGCCTTGGCGAGCACAACGGCATCGCGCAACTGGCGCCCCAAGGCGAGGTTGGCAGCCACGGCCGAGGAAAAAGTGCAGCCGGTGCCGTGCGTGTTATCGGGCTTGATGCGGTCGCCGGCGAAAGATTCGATCGTCGTCCCATCAAAAAAAACGTCAATGGCCTTGTCGAGGTGCCCGCCGGTCACCACCACGGCGCGTGCACCCCATTCGACCAATTTGCGCGCCGCCGCCTTCATGCTCTCCAGATTATCGACCGGCATTTCGGCCAGCGCCGCCGCTTCCGCCAGGTTGGGTGTCACCACCGCCACGCGGGAAAGCAGTTGCTGCCGGACATAGTCCAAGCCCGCAGCATCTAACATGGAAAAGTTATTGGAGGAGCGCACCACGGGATCAAGCACGGCAGGAAGATCGGGGTTCGACTCCAGAATTTCGCCCAGGACTTCGGCGTTGGCCCGGTTGCAGAGCATCCCGATCTTGAGGGCTTTAACCCGGCCGTCGGAGAGAAGCGATTGGATGGATTCTCTGAGCAGCGACGACGAAACCGGCTGGACGGAGAATACTCCCTGGGTGTTCTGGACGGTCAATGCAGTGATGGCCGCGACGCCGTAACAGTTGTGCGCGGCAAAGGTCTTGAGGTCGGCCACGATTCCAGCGCCGGCAGAGGGATCAAATCCTGCGACACTGAGAACCACTGGCCATGCCGTGCTGATGGATTGATTCATTCCTTCCTTTGCAACCCCCAGGGTTGAATGAAACTTTTACCGATTATAGGGGCGCTCGCCTCTTTGTCAATAAAGATTTCAAACCTCGTATGGGTAGCAGTTAAGGGATATTAAGGGCTTATGAAGGCTTGTCAAGGCTTGCTCCCGTCAACCTCCATTTCCGTGTCGGACTGGATTTCGAGTCGGGGGGCTTGATCGGTGGGCGCGACGAACCCTTCCTGGCTTTTCATGAGGGCGCTGAGGGTCTGGTGCAAGATGTAATGATTCTGGAGCACGCGGCCGTCATCCAGCGCCACCAGAATCCGGCCTTGTCCCTTTCCAGTGATCTTCATCTCCAGGTGAATTCCCATGGCCTCGAGTTGCGGAAGCGCTCCCCCCTTGCGCAAGCCCTCCAGGGCGGGGGTGAGGGCGTTTTCGAAGTGATAATCCACAATGGCAGCTTTAACTCCCTGGTAGCGCATTTTGCCGGAATAGTGCAAGGTGCTTTTCCCCTGCACACGGAACGGGTAATTCTTGAGAGGTTCCGCGTCGAGATTTTGCGACCACTCTTCGCCCTCTTTGACCGGGTGGTCCGGATAGAGCGACTGACCGCCCATTTGTTCCAGGAACAGCCGCAGCATCTGCAAGAGCGGCTCTCGCACGGGAGCATCAATATCGCGGAAAAGGTTGTCGAAGCCCTCGAAATCCACCAAATGGCCATCATGGTCGTAGTGGGCGGTCAGCGTCTGGCCAACCATCCGCTGAGTCACTTCCTGCTGGGCCTGCGTCGTGGAGTCGCGTAGGTTCTCGGGCAACGCCCCGAGGTCGGTCTGAACTTCGAACTTGTCGAATCGGTGCTGAACGTCCGCTGCGCCATCCGGGGCCACTTTCAACACCGTCACCGTGCTTTGCTGGTTCAGGCGCAGGTTCGTGGGCATGGGAGGAAAGAGGTTTTTCAATTCCGGGGGATTGGAATCAATTTTCGAGCTCGTCCGGACCGTCGTTACATAGACGATCGACTGCCCGGGGCGGTATGTGCGGGTTAACTTTACTTTGCCACCCGCACCCTGCGCCAGGGTGGCCCAGGCAAGCACTAGCAGGAGAAGCACCACTCCCTCTGCGCGCCGCCGGGAGCAACGCCAGGCGCGGCAGGGCAAAGGCCGGGTCAGGCCGGCGCACCGCAGGACCACCCGAATGAGGTCATCAGGAAGCAACATGCTCAGCATCCTTTTGGAATTTTTCCAGGCACTCGCGCGAGCAGAAGTGCAGCGTATCCGTACCTCGGCTCAACTGCTGGGAGAGTTCTGTGGAAACAAACATGCCACAAACGGGATCCCGGGCCATTTCTCCACGATGCGGCGCGCCGGAGGGGGGAACTGGTGGAGCGCCCCCCGAGGTCCGAATGTGAATCTTGGGTGAACGGAATAGAGACCCGAGACTTCGAGCCATCGCCTTAAGAAAGAGCGCCAGGATGACGAATTCGAGAACGTCAACGAGAAAACTTCCCATAAGGGGTCAGACGGCCTTTCACTCCGGGGGGATGCCTGAGGTCGAGTGACCAGTGACGAGTGGCGAGCCTCTTCCCCTGCTTGCTCGTCACTTGTCACTCGTCACTGCCTTTGCGCTGCCCGCCGCGCGAGCGGCATTAATTTGCTCTTTTAAGCCCGCCAGGGCGGGGTGGCTGGGATTCAGCTTGTATAAACGGTCCCAGGCTTTTTGCGCTGCGGCGAGATCGTGAGTGCCCTCCAGATTGACGACGATGGCATTGAGCATAGTCGGTTCGTGCTTGGGGTTGATTTCCAGTGACTTGTCATATTCGCGCAAGGCATCCTGCGGCCGCCCCATGTAGAAATACGCGGTGCCCAAATCGGTGCGGGCGTTGACATTCTTCGGGTCCAGTTCCAACGCGCGCTCATACCACTCAATGGCTTTGCTGTACTGCTTCTGGTCATAAAGAAAATTGGCGAGTTTCAGGCGGACGTCGGGGTCTTTGGGGTTCTGCGCCGCCATGTCCTCCATCTGCTGGATGACCGCCGCGCTGTCAATGGGAGGATGGCCCTCCGGCAGGCCCTGCTGCGGCATCGCTCCACCGGTGGGAGCCGAGGTGGCGCCTCCTGCCGCCGGCATTTCGGAAGGCGCAGCGGCGGTCTGCACCGCCTTCTGACGGGCGCTCCAGTTCATCTGGGCATCGGTGATATATCCCGCCAGAAAACCCACCGCCAGGAAAATTACCGCCGTAATAATCGTTTCCTTTTTCATTGGACCTTCTCAATAATCGGGTCATCGGGCCATTGGGTCATTAAGTGACCGTGTGATTTTACCATTGAAAACTTAAGGAACTGCTGTCAATGACTCAATCAACCAATCGCCGAACACTCAGTGACCCGATGGCCCGATCAGCCTTTTGGTTTCCACTGCACAAAAAACGCCTTGATGCTCTCGTAGCTCATATTGCGGGCGTCGGCGAATTGCCCTTGGTCCATCGCGTACAGAAGGTTCCCGCGCGGGTCCAATACCGCCAGGGCGGGGATTCCATGCTTGATGGGCACATGGTACTGCTCGGCCAAATCCAAGTTCTTATCCTCGCGACCCAGATCAACCTCAACGATGACAAAGTTTTTTTCGATGATGGAAGCCAGTTCAGGTTTGTGCATCTGCGCATCCAGCGCATGGCAGTCGGGTCACCAGTTGGCGCCAAAGATGAGCACAATGTTCCTTTGGCCCTCCCCCGCGTTGGCAATCGCCGCGGCAATGTCGCGGTGCGCATCCGCCTTTTCGTCATAGATGGACGCGGTGGGTTGCTTCCGGG
>JBEKNU010000282.1:0-10090 GCA_049522495.1 Terriglobia bacterium | reverse complement strand
TGTACCATGGTGGTGCCCTCCTCGGTGGCGATCAGAGATGTGTCAGCAACATCATTCTGAAACCGCTACCGCAGGAGGGCAACTGTTGACTTTCTTCAAACACCTGTTTTGGACAAGAGTGTCGTCGTTTAGCCCATGGCGAGCGAGCCATGGGAAAATCGGGAGATGGAATGATTTCTTGAGCCCCGGCAGGGGCGACGTCGGGTCGGCATTCGAATGAGGCTCGCAACACCATCCATGCCAGTTTTTTTGCCTGATGAATCCCCACATGCCGCCCCTACCGGGGCTCGGAGATATCGTACGCTGACAGGATCCCACGGCTGGCTCGCCGTGGGCCACATGACTGCGTCCGCTTCGCGGCCTTTCAAGCGTCCCTGACCGTTAAGTTAGCGCTTATGGGCTGCCTTCCCCCCTCCCCAGGTTATTCACAGAAGATCCGAACTTTTTCCCCGTTCTTGCTGTCCACATCGACGTGCAGGTCCTTGAGTTCATCAACCAGTTCTCCCCCCTTCAAATCCCGAAGGGCGGCGAGGTCGATGCCCTTTTCGGCGAGCTTCTCGCTGACCTGGGGCGGAATTACTCCGAGCAGCTTCATCCCCGCGCGCAGGAAGGCCAACGGGACGCGAACATTCACCTGGTCGCGATCGGGACTATCCACTACTACCCGCAGGAAGCGCAGCTTGGGCTCCGCCGTGGAAGATTCCTCGCGGGCGGGAATCCTCCACCCCCACACGCGCTGGTGGTTGGCTTTGCCCTCCGCTCCTTTGGCCTCCTCAGTGGCCGCAGACGGGGCGGAAGTGGCGCCGCTCGCCCCCAGCTTTTCCAAAAGCTTTTCCGCATCGTCAGCAGTGATCTGACCTGCGGCCAGCAACTCCAGGACTTTCTTGGTTTCTTGCGACATGGTATTTCCTCCTTAAGTTGTCATGAGAGTTTCTCGATCGCTTCCTCGACGCTGATCTCCCCTCGGGAAAGCTGTTCGAGGACGTAGAGATTCGGACTGGGCGCTTGGAAACTTTTGTCGAGCGCCGCGCTAATGGCATTCAGGCGATTCTTCACCGTGGGATAGCTGATGCCAAACAAGCTCTCCATTTTCTTGATCGATCCGTGCGAGCGCACGAAAGCGATGACGAAGGTTTGATCCTCCAAGGAAAGCTGGGCGAGGGGAGAGACTTCAAATTCGCCCTCCATCGACATGCCACAAGAGGCGCACGCCATGCGGGCAATCTTCAGAGGCTTTTTGCAGTCGGGGCAAGTGGTTTTTGAGATATCCATAGGTTCCTCAAGTTACGTAATCATAGTATGGAAATAAATTGAATTTGTCAAGTATAAAATTAAATAAATTAACTAATGCTCGGGGCTATTGCTATTTACGTAATTTTTGCAAATGCTCTGTAGCTTGGGGAGTCTCGGGTTTCTTTGGGGAATTGCGGGGTATCCACAATCATTTGGCGGGCGCTGCTCGGTGTAGGAAGAAGATGATATTGGCCCGCAACCCGCCGGGAGGACTCGGCGGAAAGCTACGGGTGTATAATTTGGGGAACCGGAATCAGCGAGAGCAGATTCTGGAAAGGTGGGTTGTGTCCAGCGCAGAAAAAACAACAGAGGTGCGCGAGTCAGAAATCCAAATCGGAAGTTCCGACCCTGGAAGACGGTTAGGGCTAGTTTGAGTCGAGGGCTTTGGCGCGATGCTGATTATTAAAAAAATTCTCTTGCCGGTTGATTTCCCACTTGCCTCGCTGGATGTGATTCATCAGGCTGCGACATTGGCGCGCCATTTTAATTCTGAGATCGTGATACTGCACGTCGTAACCGCGCGGAGCCACGCTGCCGGTGTGCCGGATGACAGCCGCGGGATGGCGGAGTGGGACTTGCTCGCGGCAATCATTCGACAGGCCCAGAACCAGCAGGACCCGTCTCTCGGGCCGGAGCTTGAGGGCCTTACCATCCAGCGCAAGCTGGTCAATGGCGACGTGGCCCTGGCCATTGTGCAGACGGCTCAGGACGAAAAAGCTGACCTGATCATGATGCCGTCACATAGCTTCACGTTCTACCAGTTTCTGCTCGGCTCAGTGGCAGCAAAAGTTTTACATGGGACCGGGTGCCCGGTTTGGACAGGTGCGCACGTGGAAAAACCGCTCGCGCGGAAGTTGACGATCCGCAACGTCCTGTGCGCAGTCGATTTCGGTCCCCGTTCTGATAAAATTATTTCGTGGGCCACCGAAATGGCCACTGAATTTGGTGCTCGTCTTACCCTCGCTAACGTCACTGGGGGGGTGGAGTTGTGGGGACCCGGCGGCAGCTACGTCGATCAGAAATGGAAAGAGGAACTCGTCAGCAACGCTTCCCAGCAAATGGCCAAGCTCCAGCAAGAAACGGGAGTCAGGGCGGAGGTATTCATCGGCAGTGGTGACGTGCCCAAAGTGCTGAGCCAGGCTGCGAAGCAGACAGAGGCGGATTTGCTGGTTACCGGGTGCTACCCATATGGCGGTCACCTACGGACCCACGGTTACGGAATCATTTGCGCGGTGCAGATTCCGGTTCTGAGCGTTTGAGGGCGGACAGTGTATTGAGCGGGCAGCGTGGCCATCTCTTCTTCCTCGACGACTAATAAAGTATCGCTCCGGCTACTACGCACCGGCTTGGGGGCCGCCCTTGTGCTATTGGGGCTGGCCTCGGCCGGCGTGGGGGCTGTGGACGTCTACGTGGAAACCGCGATCGACCCGAGCGGACAGCTTCACATCAGCACCAAACACAAGCACGAAATCGTTCCCAAGAAAGAGCGGGACCAAGTCAGCTTCAACAACGCGCAAATCTCTCCGGACGGCCACGCCGTCGGCTGGTTAGCCCTTTACCCTAACTGTTGCACGAGTTATCCCATCGCTTTGAAATTGGTGGTCCTCGTGAACGGCGAGCAGCGGAGCTATACAGGGAACGGCCTGCTCATTGCACGTTGGTGCTTTTGGGCGGGCGGCAAGCAGGTGGCCTTCCAACAGGAAACGGTCCACGGAGGCATGGGAGTGCACTACGAGTTGCGGGATATCGAAACTGGGAAGTTGGCCGACAAGTATGACCCCGACACGGATGCCGAATCCGTTACCAAGCCTCCCAGGTGGGTTGTGGTGCTGGATTCACGGGGGTAGGAGAGTTGCGGTGAGCGCTTACGTTGCCTTCATGCGCGCAGTCAACGTGGCCGGCCACGCCGTCGTTAAAATGGACGCGTTATGCGGCGTCTTTACCGCCGCCGCTTAAGATCCGGAGGCAGGAAGGGCTTGCGCGCAGGCGGGGCAGAACTCGGCGCGTTTCAGGTCGATGCGTTCGACGCCGTTGGAGGCGCTCATCACGCATGAGTAATCCGGGCAATGGCGCAGGCCGTAGGTGTGGCCCAGTTCGTGGAGGGATTCTTTCAGCAGGCGTTCACGGAGGAGTTCGGGGTCGGTGGGCATGCCATAGAATTCCTGGCGCAGGCGATGGGTGGAGACCACGGCCCCAACGGCCGACAGTTGCGCTTCCCCGAACACGAAGGTGAGCACGGGAATGTAGAGATCCATTTCCGTCACCCCCAAAACCCTCCACGCTTCGCTCGCGGGCCTCTGGAGAATCTTCTTGAGGATCTCGGTGGAGTGGTACTGCCGGCGCAGGGGATTGAAGGCGAATTCGGCTTCCAGGCCGTCGGGTTGAATGGAGCAAGCCACGCGCAGCCGCTGGGTCAGGCTCGCGGCGAGAGGTTCCAGCAGGGCGCGGTCGACTTGTCCAACCGGCATCAGGGAAATGATTCTCATGGCACAGCCGCGTTGGCTTTCCGGAATCCGTATTTCTTGATTTTATTGTAGAGCGTGACGCGATCGATGCCGAGCGCCTTGGCAGCGCGCGTCTGGTTCCACTCACTAGCTTCGAGCACGCGCAGGATGTGGCCACGCTCTACGTCCTCGAGCGCCTGTCCGCCTTCCGGCGCGGGCGGCGTGGTGATTTGGAGAGGGAAATCCGCGGCCTGGATTTCCGGCTCGCGTCCGATCACCATGGCGCGTTCGATGGCATTCTCCAATTCCCGGACGTTGCCGGGCCATGGGTAACTCATCAGGACGTCGAGGGCCGGGCGGCTGATGCTGGTGAAGCGTTTGTTCATGGCGCGCGAATACTTCCCCAGGAAATGATCGACGAGCAGTGGGATGTCCTCTTTGCGCTCGTGCAGCGGCGGCAGCGTGATGCCGAAAACATCCAGGCGGTAGTAGAGATCGGGGCGGAAGGTCCCCTCTTTGACCAGCGCCGTCAAATCCTTGTTGGTGGCGGCGATGGCGCGGAAATCCACTTTGATCGTCTGGTTGCCGCCCACGCGAGTGATTTCCTTTTCCTGGAGGACGCGCAGCAGGTCGGTTTGAGTTTTCAAGCTGATGTCGGAAATCTCGTCGAGAAAAACCGTCCCCCCCTCGGCGACTTCGAATTTGCCCTTTTTGCGGTACTGCGCGCCGGTGAAGGCGCCCTTTTCGTGCCCGAAGAGCTCACTTTCCAGCAGCGTTTCCGTCAGCGCTCCGCAGTGGATGGTGACCATGGGCATAAAGCGCCGGGGGCTCAAATTGTGGATGGCGCGGGCCACCAGTTCCTTGCCCGTGCCGCTCTCGCCGTGAATGAGCACGGTGGTGTCATTGGGCGCCACGGTGCGGATGCTCTCCAGCACGCGTTGCATGGGCGGGCTCTGGCCCACCATTTCCACCGCCTGAGCTTCCGCCAGGGTCTCGCGTAAGCGCACGTTTTCCTCCCGCGTGCGGCGGTGCTCGAGGGCCTTGGAGACGGTGTGGGCCAGGTCCTCGGGGTCGAAGGGCTTCATGATGTAGTCATAGGCGCCATCCTTGAGCGCCGCCACGGCGGTCTCTACGGAAGCGTAGCCGGTCATGATGATGACGATGATATCGGGATCGACCTCCCGGATCTTGCGGTGCAGCTCCAACCCGTCCATGCCGGGCATCTTGATGTCCACCAGGGCCAGGTCCCAACGCTGGCGCGGCAGCTTCAGCAGCGCCTCGCGCGCGCTATTGGCAGTGTCCACACTGTAGCCTTCTTCCTCGAACCATTTTCCCAGCGAGTCCCGCACGACATTTTCGTCGTCTACGATCAAGAGGCTGGCCTTGGTGTTCATGGTGAGCTCCTTACAACTGAGAATTGCCGATTGCCGATTTCTTAGGCCGCGTTGATGCTCGCGGGTGGTTCCTCCGGCAGCAGGACGGTGAACGCCGTCCCTTTTTGCTCATTGGAAAGAACCTCGATGTTTCCTCCGTGTTGCTGCACGATGCCGAGAGCGATGGCCAGGCCCAGTCCGGTTCCTTTGCCCTCTTCCTTGGTGGTGAAGAAAGGCTCGAAGATGTGGGAAAGAACCTCCGGTGGAATGCCCGGCCCTTCGTCGCGCACGACCACGCGACCGAGGCGGTGCGTGGGGTCGTAAGCGCTCTCGATGCCCAGCCGGCCCCCCTGGGGCATCGCCTCCACCGCGTTCATGAGGATTACCAGCAGGGCTTGTTGCACTTGCCCCGCGTCACAATAGAGCGGCGGGAGCTGGGGCTCCAACTTCTTTTCCAATTCGATGCTCTGGAGGGCCATCTGATGTCCTACCAGCAGCAAACAGCGTTCGATGATGGCATTTAAATCGTTTTTCTGGGGATTGATGGGCGTCTGCCGCGCGAAGGTGAGCAGGTTTTGCACGATGCCGCCGCAACGCCGGCTTTCCCCCTCGATGATCTGCAAGTAGCTTTTGGCCTCGCTCAGACGTTGGCCGTTGCTGAAGCCCTTGTCAGCCATGCGCGAAATCAGCTTGCTGTAGGTCAGAATGCCGGCCAGGGGATTGTTGATTTCATGCGCCACCACCGCCGCCAGCTTGCCGAGTGAGGCCATCTTCTCGGATTGCGTCAAGCTGCGATAGGCGCTCTCCAGTTCTCCGGTCTTCTGCCGCACGCGGTCTTCCAGGGTCTCGGTCCACTGGCGGTTTTCTGCTTGCGCTTTCTTGAGTTCCCGGGTCATCTGATTGAAGGAAACGGCCAGGCTGCCGATCTCGTCCTGGCTGGTTTCCGGAAGCAGATAATCCAGGTTGCCTTGGGCCACGGCGCGGGTGCCTTCCGTCAGCCGGCGCACGGGCTTATGAACCGTCAACCAGATCAGCCAGCCCGAAAACAGACTCACCATCAGGATGGAAGCGGCCGTGAAAATCACCACTTGACGCTGGTGCTGGGCCACGGCCAGATCCGCGGCGGCCAACGAGACGTTCGTGTCAAGTACGCCCAGCACCTGGCTGTTGGCGGTGTGCGCGTGGCATGCGGCGTTCGAGCAATCCGCCTCGTTTTCGATCGGCCGGATCAGCCCCAGCACCCGCGTGCCGTCGCGCGCGGTGTAGATGCGCATCCGGTCCGGCCGGTCGAGTTTGAGGAGCGGCTGGGCCTGCGCGTGACAGGCGTAACACGCCTCGCCCTTCTTATCCACAAACTGGCCCACTTCCTGGTCGTCCGTAGAAAAGCTGATTTTCCCTTCCTTATTGAAAATGCGGATGCGGCTAATGCCGTTCTCGTGCCCGATGGTGTTGATGATATGGAATACTTCCTCGCGCTCGTTGCGCAGCATCGAGTAGCGAATGCTGCGGCGAATCGTGTCGCTGATGCGGTCGGCGGTCTGGAAGATGATTTCCTGCTGCGATTGCCGCCAGGTCCGCAGGTTCCAGTAACCGTAAAGGCCAAAGAGGAGCGCCACCCCGCCCACTGCGCAGGCCGTCAGCTTGATCGCCAAACTGTGAGTAATGCGTAGCATAAATAGTTGTCAGGTGCCCGGTGTCAGGTTAACGGTGCTAGGTTGGAAGTTTTCCCTGACACCTGATACCCGACACCTGAAACCTGCTTTTCCATCACATTCAAGTAGCGCACCGCCAGGCTGAAAAGCAGGAAGCCCACGCCCACGATCGACAGGGTTACGGCCACCTCCGTCCAGCGGGGGAAGTAATGCACGCCGGAAGAACCCTCCATTCCGGTAATCGAGACGTTCAAGCGGTTCAGAAGGAAGCCGGTGATCACCAGCACCGCGACGGCGAAAAGGCCCTCGCGGTCTTCCCGAACCTTCCGGAAAAGGAGCAGCGTGAAAGGAATGAGCAGGCCCAGGGTAATCTCTAAGACGAACAGGACCGTCTCCGTGGAGGGTTCGCGCAGGTGGGAAAGCGCCCCACGCCCCCAGAGATCCTGGAGTTTCAGCAGGCCGTAGATTGCCAGCACCACGGCCATCGCCCGGCCCAACACTTCCAGCAAGGGCATTTCAATCTCCCGGCCAAAGGCGCGCGAACTCAGATTGGATTCAAAAATCACCATGGCGATTCCCACGCTCACCGCAGAAATAAAAAAGAACACGGGCAGTAGCGGCGAATACCAATAGGGATGCAACTTTTCCGGAACGATCAGGTACAGGCTGCCCAGAGACGACTGGTGCAGAGTGGAAAGCATCACACCCGCGATCACCAGCGGAATCGTCACGGCTTTAATAACGCGCAGCGGTTTTTGCAGGCGGAAGCGTTCCAGGACCGCGGGGGAGAATTCCAGCGCCAGTACCGTGAGGTAAAGCATCACGCACCAGGCAACCTCAAACATCACGGAGTGCGGGTTCCACATCACCAACGGGTGCCAAATGTTGTAAGGCTTGCCCAGGTCGAAAAGCAGCGCCACCGCTACCAGCGAATAGCCCAGGAAGGCGGTGAGAATGGAGGGGCGCAGGATGGGATGGAACCGCTTGATGTGGAAGACGTAAACAATCGCCGCCAGCGTGAACCCGCCCGCCGCCAAGCCCACGCCGCAGAGCACATCAAAACCAATCCACAGCCCCCAGGGGAACTGGTCCGACAGGTTGGTGGCGGCGCCCAATCCTTTGACGAATCGCAGGAGCGTGGAATAAAAACCCGCGGCCAGAATCACCACCAGCACGGCGCGCCAGAAAGTAAGTTTAGGAAATTTTGAGAAGTTCATTGATCTGCTCCAACTATCGAATCATTTGGTCATCGGATCATTTATTCATTTACCCATCGGACGATTTGGTCATTGACTCATCGGATTATTAAGTCATTGGGGCGATGGGGGCTTGACCCTTCTTTTTCTGACTGTCCAGAGGGAAGCGGCGAAGATCGCGAGAAGCTCATTCGCTTCCTTGAGCAATTCGCGCAACCGGAACTCGCGGATGATATTTGTCTCAATCAGCAATTCGATCCAAAATGCCGTTTCGTCAGCTTCCTCCACCACAACGCTTATCTTGGAGATAAATTCGGCCTCCGAGCGTGACCGGCAGGCCGCGCGATAATTTGCCGCAACGGAAGTTCCCGCCCGAAGCAATTGTTTCCCAATGATCCGTGCCTCATCACTCTTCGGGAGACTCTTGAATACGCGCACAATACGGATGGCAAACTGCTTTGTGCGCGCTTTCAACTCCTCCGCTTGTACTGCCATACGAAGCTTCCTCGATAACCAGGGGATAGTCCGCACTACCCAAATGGTTCAATGATTCGATGAATCAATGAGCACATGATCCGATGAGTCAATGAATCAATGATCCGATGTCTCAATGACCCGATTCTTTTTCCGCCACCTCTTCGCGGCGGTTAGTGATCCACCAGATTCCGCCCAGCAGCATTCCTCCCAGGGTGACAACGTAGGGGATCTTGGAGAGCACCCGGAAGGTCAGCAACGGCAGGGGGTCTCTGGGCAGGTTGGTGGGCAAGCCCAGTTGCTCAAAAGGCACCGCCGAGAGATAGAGCACGGACGTGCCCCCCGCCTCTTCCTTGCCGTAAATGCGCTGAAAGTATTTCGAAGGCTCGTCGCGCAGCCGCTTTTCGGCCTCGCGCAGCAGATCGTCGCGCTCGCCGAAAATGCCGGCCTGCACCGGGCAGACTTCCGTGCAGGCGGGCTGCTGGCCTTGGGCTTGCCGTGGCGCGCACATGGTGCACTTTTTCACCTTGGGCAGCAAGGCTTTCCATTCATAGCGCGGCACGCCGAACGGGCAGGCCATCATGCAATACCGGCAGCCCATGCATTTATCGGCATCGTAAACCACCGGCCCCGCCGCAGTCTTGTGCAGCGCGCCCACCGGACAAACCGACGCGCAGGTGGGCACCTGGCAATGCATGCAGAATCGCCGCACAAAAATGCTGCCATGCGTTTGGACCACATTCAGCGTGTCGGCGGACAATTTGCCGTCCACTTCGCCGTGGCTTTGGGCGAAGGTAACGAGGTCGTCCTCGCTCAAGGGCTTGGCGGGTAGTTCCTTGGCAGCGCTGGGGTCGTCGAGGGGAAGCTTATTCACGATCTTGCAGGCGGTAGCGCAGGCTCCACACCCGATGCATTTCGTTGTGTCGACCAGAATGGATTTGCTCATTTTTTAAACATCTCCGTCGAGTACTCAGGTTGGACATAATGTCTGTGCAAAAGGCCAACCCGTTAAATCTATAAGCACGCCATGTGCCGAGAAATTCATCAGTTGGGCCTTACAATGGGCCTTATAGTCCGAAATACATGCAGATTTCTTGCATCCGGCCTTGGCCTCTGTGAAATCACGCAATCGAACCATTCTGGCCTTAGAAAAACTCCAAGCGGGGCGGGTGATTGGGGGTTGGGGATCGGGGTTCGGGATTAAGGGTCAGGGATTCGGGGGTTGGTGTAGGGCCGAACGGCGTTCGGCCTCGGGGCGAGCATCACCCCCTTTGTCATTGGTCACTCGTCACTGCTCTTGGCAGCTCCACCATGTGAGCGGCGGTCTCCGGCGGCATGTCAGGATGCACCAGCCGAGAAGGTTGTGGTATGCTCTGCCCAAATGGACGAAAAGAATAAGCTCTATTTTGGCGATAACCTGAAAATCCTACGCGACCACGTCGCGGACGCCAGCGTTGACTTGATTTACCTTGACCCGCCGTTCAACTCCAACGCCAGCTACAACGTGCTCTTCAAGGAAAAGAGCGGCGAAGAATCCGCCGCGTAGATCACGGCTTTTGAGGACAGAGGAGAGTCGGACGCGAATTCGTGGTACCATCCCCTTAATGCAGATTCGAGGCAAGAAGTGACGCGCTACACCCTGTATCTCGGCGATTGCC
>JBEKNU010000281.1:0-10092 GCA_049522495.1 Terriglobia bacterium | reverse complement strand
AGCGCGGCGACATGGAGCTCCTCGGCGCCGGGTGTGGCGACGATCAGCAATACGTCCGGCTCGCAGGGCTTGGCTACGACCGCCGCTGTGGGCACGACGACGATTGAGGCGGCCTCTGGCGCGATCAACGGCTCGACCACCTTGACCGTCACCGCGGGCTTTGTATACACCGGCAACCTGATCACCGCGCGCTACCATCACACCGCGACGCTGCTGAACAACGGCTTGGTGCTGATCGCGGGCGGCTATAACGGCAGCGCCTTAGCCGAGGCGGAGCTCTACAATCCCGGCACCGGGACCTTTACCCCCACGGGCAACCTGAACACCGCGCGCTATTCCCACACCGCGACGTTGCTGAACAATGGTCTGGTGCTGATTGCCGGTGGTGATGATATCAACAAAAACCTGCTCACCAGCGCCGAGCTGTACGATCCCACCACCGGGACTTTCACCCCCACCGGGAGCATGAACACGGCGCGCTACTGGCAAATGGCGACGCTGCTGAACAACGGCTTGGTGTTGATGGCGGGCGGCGGGAACTCCAGCAGTGCTCCCATAGTGAGCGCGGAGCTGTACAATCCCGCCACTGGGACCTTCACCCCTACCGGCAGCCTGAACTCCGCACGAATCGAGGACACGGCGACGCTGCTGAACAACGGCCTGGTGCTGATAGCGGGCGGGCGCGGCCCGAAGAATAGCATCTTAGGCACCGCCGAGCTGTACAATCCCGCCACCGGGTCCTTCGCCCTGACCGGCAGCCTGAACACCGTGCGCCACTATCAAGTGGCGACGTTGCTGAACAACGGCATGGTGCTGATCGCGGGAGGGCAGAACCCCAGCGGCACCCTCGCCAGTGCCGAACTGTATGATCCCACCCTTGGGACCTTCACCCCTTCTGGCAGCCTGAACACGGCGCGACTCGAGAACACGGCGACGCTGCTCAACAACGGCCTAGTGCTGATGGCAGGCGGGTTTGGCGCCGGCTCCCCTGGTCCTATCTTAGCCAGCGCCGAGCTGTACGATCCCACCACCGGCACCTTCACCCTTACCGGCAGCCTGAACGCCGCGCGTGGAGAGGCCACGCCGACGCTGCTGCCCAACGGCATGGTGCTCGTGGCCAGCGGCGCTGGCTCCAGCGGCTACTTGACCAGTGCGGAGCTATACGAACCGGACACCCTGTCCCCGCCGAACCTTGTCTCCATCGCGCTGAGTCCGAGCGGCCCCACGGTTCCTCTGGACACCGCGCAGCGGCTGATCGCCACCGGCACGTTCAGCGATAACAGCACCCAGCAGCTTGCTTCGGTAACCTGGAGTTCATCAAACAGCGCGGTGGTCAGCGTCACCGATGATGCGAGCGACCTGGGTGCGGCGTATGCCCTGGCGGCAGGCTCGACGACTGTGAGCGCCTGCGCGGGTGCCGTGTGCGGCTCGACCACGGCCACAGTAGGTCCGCCGGCGCTGGTCTCCATCGCGGTAACACCAGCGAATCCTTCACTTGCCGTCGGCAACACGCAGCAGTTCACGGCCACGGGAACTTACAGCGATGGCAGCACCCAGTCGCTGACGAGCACCGCAACGTGGAGTTCATCGGCTCCCGGTGTGGCGGCAATCAGTGCGGGAGGATTGGCGAGCGCCGTGAGCGCCGGGAGCACGACGATTACGGCTGGTTCAGGCGCGGTCCAGGGCACGACCACGCTGGCGGTCACGGGGCCGACGCTGGTGTCGATTGCGGTGACGCCGGCCGGTCTTTCGATTGCCCTAGGGACTACGCAGCAGTTCACGGCCACGGGAACTTACAACGACACCAGCATGCAGAATCTAACGAGCGCTGTGGCCTGGAGCTCCTCGGCAACTGGCGTGGCGACGATCAGCAATACCTCCGGCTCCCAGGGCTTGGCCACGACCACCGGTGTGGGAATAACCACGATCGAGGCGACCGCAGGCCCCGCCAACGGCTCGACCCTCTTGACCGTCGCCCCGCTGGACTTCAGTTTGACTGGCAGCCTGAAAACCGCGCGTACCTATCACACGGCGACGCTGCTGAACAACGGCCTGGTGCTGGTGGCGGGCGGCTATGCCGGCGGTGTTAATAACTTACCGAGCGCGGAGCTCTACAATCCCTCCACCGGGACCTTCACCCCCACCGGCAGCCTGAACAACGAGCGGTACCAACACACGGCGACGCTGCTGAACAATGGCCTGGTGCTGATTGCGGGCGGCTACCACTCCGGCGCCTTAGCCAGTGCGGAGCTGTACGATCCCGCCACCGGCACCTTCTCATACATCGGCAACCTGAACATCGCGCGCTATGAGCACACGGCGACGCTGTTGAGCAACGGCATGGTCCTGATCGCGGGAGGCGATGCCACCTGCTGCGTCAGCGGCTACCAAGCGACCGCGGAGCTGTACAATCCCGCCACCGGAACCTTCACCTTGACCGGCAACATGACGACCCAGCGTGTCAATCACACGGCGACACTGCTGAACAACGGCATGGTGCTGATGGCGGGAGGCCAGAACTCCAGCGGTATCCGAACTAGTGCCGAGTTGTATAATCCCGCCACCGGGACCTTCACCCTCACCGGCAGCCTGACCACTGCGCGTTTCTCCCAAACAGCGACGTTGCTGAACAACGGCCTGGCACTGCTCGCTGGCGGCGAGGGCTCCAGCGCTCTCTTAGCCAGTGCGGAGCTGTACAATCCCACCAGCGGGACCTTCACGCTCACCGGCAGCCTGAACACTGCGCGCGACGTGCACACGGCGACGCTGCTGAACGACGGCATGGTGCTGGTGGCGGGCGGGTACAACGGCGCTTACTTAGCCAGTGCCGAGCTATTCGAACCGGCCACGCTCACACCGCCAAACCTCGTCTCCATTTCGCTGAATCCGAGCAGCCCCACGCTTCCTCTGGACACCGCGCAGCGCTTCACCGCTACCGGTACGTTCGGTGATAGCAGCACACAGCAGCTTGCTTCCGTAACCTGGAGTTCATCAAACACCGCCGTGGTCAGCATCACCGGCGATGCCAGCAACCTTGGGGCGGCCTATGCGTTCGCGGCCGGCCCGGTGACCGTAAGCGCTTGTACGGGTGCGCTGTGCGGGTCGACGACGGTGACGGTAGGGCCGCCAGCCCTGGTATCCATCACGGTGACGCCGGCGAATCCCTTCCTTACACTCGGCAACACGCAGCAGTTCACGGCCACGGGAAATTACACCGACGGGAGCACGCAGAATCTCACCAGCACGGTGGGGTGGCTGTCATCGGCCCCGGGTGTGGCAACGATCGCCTCGGGAGGTCTGGCCACGAGTGTGGCATTGGGCACTTCGAGTATTAGCGCCACGGTGGGCAGTATCACCGGCTCGACCACGCTTACGGTGGTGCCGACGCTGGTGTCAATTGCCGTGACGCCTGTGGGCCCTTCGATTGCCGCAGGGACCACGCAGCAGTTCATGGCCATGGGAACCTACAGCGACAATAGCACGGAGAATCTCACCAGTGCGGCGACGTGGACTTCATCGGCGCCGGGTGTGGCGACCATCAGCAATTCGTCCGGCTCGCTTGGCTTGGCCACGGGCGCCACTGTAGGCACCACGACGATCGAGGCTGCGTGGGGCGCGATCAACGCCTCGACCACCTTGACCGTCACCGCGGGCTTTGCCTCGACCGGCAGCCTGAACATTGCGTGCTACCATCACACGGCGACGCTGCTCAACAACGGCATGGTGCTGATTGCAGGCGGGGAAAACACCAACGGCATTCCCTTCACTAGTGCGGAGCTTTACAATCCCGCCACCGCGACCTTCACCCCTACCGGCAGCCTGAACGCCGCGCGCTACGCTCACACGGCGACGCTGCTGAACAACGGCATGGTCCTGCTGGCGGCCGGCTATGGCTCCAGCGGTGCCTTAGCCAGTGCGGAGCTGTACAATCCCGCCACCGGGACCTTTACACCCACCGGCAGCCTGACTAGCGCGCGTTACATTCACACGGCCACGCTGCTGAGCAACGGCATGGTGCTGATTGCAGGCGGCACGAACTCCAGCGGCGCCCTAGCCAGTGCGGAGCTGTACAATTCCGCCACAGGGACCTTCACCCCCACCGGCAGCCTGAACACCGCGCGCTACTTCGACACGGCGACGCTACTGAACAATGGCATGGTGCTGATGGTCGGCGGCTTTAACTCAAGCAACAAGGCCACAACCAGTGCGGAGCTTTACAATCCCGCCACGGGGACTTTCACCCCCACCGGCAGCCTAAACTCGGCACGTGCCTATCACACGGCGACGCTGCTGAACAACGGCTTGGTGCTGATTGCGGGAGGCTACAACGCTGGTTACATCACCAAGGCGGAGCTGTACGATCCCGCCCCCGGGAGCTTCGCGTACACCGGCAGCTTGAATACCGCACGCATCTATCACACGGCGACGCTGCTCAACAACGGCTTGGTGCTGATCGCGGGCGGCTACAATGCTGCTTACTTAGCTAGTGCGGAGCTGTACGATCCGGTGGCCCAGACCTTCACCCCCACCGGCAGCCTGAAGACCCCGCGCGAATGGCCGACAGGGACGCTCCTGAACAACGGCCTAGTGCTGATCGTGGGCGGGTATGGCGCCAGCGGCAACGGCAATGTCTTGGCCAGTACCGAGCTGTACGAACCCGACACGCTCACACCGCCGAACCTCGTGTCGATTGCCGTCACGCCTGAAACGCTTACCCTATCTCCCGGTACAACGCAGCAGTTCATTGCTACGGGCACGTTCAGTGACAACAGCACCGAGCAACTTGCCTCGGTGACTTGGAGTTCCTCGGACACAACAGTGGCGCAGATCAGCAACGACGCCACCAACCCCGGAACGAGCCTTGCCATCGCCCCGGGACCAACCGTTTCTACCGACGTTACGATTACCGCTGCGGCCGGCAGCGTTAACGTTACGGCCACGCTGACCGTGCGCCCCACCGGCTTTGTTGACACCGGCAGCCTGAACACAGCGCGGTACAGGCACACGGCAACGCTGCTGACCAACGGCCTCGTGCTGATCGCCGGAGGCGAGAACTCCAGCGGCGCCCTAGCCAGCGCGGAGCTGTACGATCCGGGCACCGGAATCTTCACCCCCACCGGCAGCCTGAACACGGCGCGCTACGAGCACACGGCGACGCTGCTGACCAACGGTATGGTGTTGATTGCGGGAGGCAACAACGGCAGTTCCATAGCCAGCGCGGAGCTGTACAATCCCGCCACCGGGACCTTCTCGTACACCACTGGCAGTCTGAACACGGCGCGCTATTGGCACACGGCGACGCTGCTGAACAACGGCATGGTGCTGGTGGCGGCCGGCTATAGCTCCAGCTCCCCTTACGTCTTAACTAATGCGGAGCTGTACAATCCCGCGACCGGGAGTTTCACTTACACCACCGGCAGCCTGAACACCGCGCGTTACAGCCACACGGCGACGCTGCTGAACAACGGCATGGTGCTGATCGCGGGAGGCATTGGCTCCGGCACTTACTTAGCCAGTGCGGAGCTATACAATCCCACGACCGGGACCTTCACCACTACCGGCAGCATGAACCACCTGCGCTATTATGACACGGCGACGCTGCTGAACAACGGCCTGGTGCTGATGGTGGGCGGCGATGGCTCCGGCGCTACTCTAACCAGTGCGGAGCTGTACAATCCCGCCACCGGCATCTTCACCCCCACCGGCAGCCCGAACACGGGGCGTTACTTGCACACGGCGACGCTGCTGAACAACGGCATGGTGCTGATGGCGGGAGGCTTCAACGGAGCCATTTTAGCTAGTGCGGAGCTGTACAATCCCGCCAGCGGGACCTTCACCACCACCAGCAGCCTGAACTCCGGGCGTTACTTGCACACGGCAACACTGCTGAGCAACGGCATGGTGCTGGTGGCGGCCGGCGCGAGCACCGGCAGCGGTGGCGCCCTAGCCAGCGCGGAGCTTTACTAGCGGTGTCGCAATTCATGAGGGCCAAGTGTTCTGCTCTTGCCTCGCGGCGCAGCGGCGTGCAAGCGCGGAGCTGCATAATCCCGCGACCGGGACCTTCAGCTTGGCCGGCAGCCTGAACACTGGGCGCGACTATCACACGGCTACGCTGCTGAATAACGGCATGGTGCTGATTGCGGGCGGCGTGGGCTCCAGCGCGGCCTTAGCCAGTGCCGAGCTCTATTAGTGCGGCTCCAACTTATGGGGGCCAGGTATTGCGCTCTTGCGTTGCTCCGCAACGATCATGCCGCGCTCCCCGGGCGTCCGGCATAGAGCTGGAGGCCGCGACCGCTCCTTAATGCTCACCCTTGGCCCCTACCGCGGCCCGCGCGGAGCCATTCCTCCAGCGCCCTCAGGTGGCGTCGCGGGTGGGGACACTCGCGCTACAAGTGCCGGAGCGGAGCCATTCCTCCCGCACCGCTCTCGGGGGATCATGAGGTGACGATGCTCAATGATATGGACAAGCGGGCGCGTGTGGCTCGCCGGGAAGCTCCGCTGAATGTTTTTGGCGCCTTTGACCCCGAGCCCGCTCCAACCTGCTGCGGTAAGGATATGCAACCTCGACTGGACAAGGCGCCCGACGAGTCAGAGGAGAGTTCGTTTGTCACTGTCTGGTGCTGCCTCCACTGCGGCAAAACGATCATATGAAGAAACCATGCGGGTGCGGCGCTGCACCGGGCGGGACGTCGGCTTGTAGAGACGCGCCGGGCTCGGCTTGCGACCCTGCGTCTGGATAATCTGTCCAGACGATTTAAGTGGACAGGAGACAGCAGCAAGAAGTCAGGAGTCAAGAAACAGAAGGCGGGCGCCGGGTGCCGGCCCCGCCCGGGATTCCCTCCCCGGCTATCGACAAAATGTCAGAACCCAGAGAAGCGGTGACCTCCCCCGAGCCCCTGCGGACCCTCAGCCCACCACCGTCAGAACGAGCAGCCATGACGCGGGAGGGGGCAGACAGGACCTGGGATTCAAAGTCAAGATTCAAAAGGCGGAATGGGGCGCGCGCCGTACGACGCAGGGTGGAATTCCGCTCCGGGCAGTAGCGCCGATTGGTGGGGATTTGTGGGGTATCCACAATGCCCTCCGGCCATTTCCCACCGCCAGCCCTCCACATTTTCAATCCGTCATTCAAATCCGACTCAGGGAACATCTTGCCTATGCCGCTGCCCCGACTCGGCAGAATCTCCCCAGGACCTTCTCCCTTAGGCTCTCCTCACAATTCCTCAACCCCTGACTTGTCAGTTCGTTATATCGGCATTGCGTTGCGCGAGATAAGTGGCATCTGCTCTGCAATAGACCCTGCGGGGAGTAGCGATATGGACAGTGGGTTTTACGCCGCTTGCACCGGCCTGCTTGCCTCGACAGACGCCCTGGATTTAACCGCCGCCAACCTGGCCAATCTGAGCACCACCGGCTACAAAGCCCAGTTGGAGTTCTATCGCTCGCTCGAAGCCAGCATGGGGAACCGGCGCCTCAGCCCTCTCAATCAAGCCGTGAACGACTATGGAGTGTTGGGGGGAACGGCGGTGGATCTGAAAAAAGGGGAACTCCAGAAGACTGGGAACGACTTGGATCTGGCGATGGAAGGTCAAGGGTTCTTCGTGGTCAAAACGCCGGCGGGAATTCGGTATACCCGCAACGGAAGCTTTCACACCGACGCCGATGGCCACCTCTTGACGGCCACCGGTGACCCCGTGATGGGTGAAGAAGGCCCCGTGGAACTTCCCAGTGGAGCGATTACGATCAGCTCCGATGGCACGATTTCGCAGCAGGGCGCGGTGGTGGCCCAGATGAAGCTCGTCGACTTTAAGCCGGGCACTGCCCTGGAAGCGGAGGGGAATTCCTACTACACGGCGCCCGCGGGGTCGGAGCAACCCGCTGACGATCCGCGCCTGTCGCAAGGAATGCTGGAAGGTTCCAATATGAATCCGGTGGCGGGCGCCGTCAGCTTGATCACCCTTCAGCGTCACGCCCAGCTCCTGGAACAGGCGCTGTCGATTTTTCATTCGGTATTTAACAACGCCCCGGCGCAGGATCTTTCGCGAGTCTCGTAGGGGCGAGCGGCGCTCCCCCAGGCCGAACGCCGTTCGGCCCTACAAAGGAGAGGATATGTTCCGAGCTTTATACACGGCCGCGAGCGGCATGCTTGCCCAGCAACTAAATCTCGATAACATCGCCAACAACCTGGCGAATTCCAGCACCGCTGGTTTCCGCGGGACCCGGTTGCAGTTTCAGGATCTGATCTACCAGGAGATGGTCGTGCCCGGGTCGGCAGCGACGCAACAAACCACCGTGTCGACGGGCCTCCAAATCGGTTTGGGCACCCGCGCCTCAGCTTCGGAGGTCTTGCAGACGCAGGGCGATTTCGACAATACGGGCAATTCTTTGGATTTGGCGATTCAAGGCGCAGGTTTCTTCCAGGTGAAGCAGACGAATGGTGAAACCGCTTATACGCGCGCCGGCAGCTTCCATTTGGACCAGCAGGGGAACGTCGTAACCGCCAATGGCGATCCCCTGGAACCGTCAGTGACCATTCCCGCCGGTGCAACTTCCATCAGCGTGGGCTCGGATGGAACTGTGACCGTAATGATGCCGGGACAAACCAACGCTCAGCAGGTCGGCAGCATTCAACTGGCCACCTTTCCCAATCCCGGGGGCCTGTTGAGCAATGGCAACAATCTCTTTACCCCTACCACGGCCTCGGGGGATCCCATTGTGGGCACTCCGGGCGGGTCGGAAGGTCTGGGCACTTTGCAGCAAGGCATGCTGGAAGACTCCAATATCAACGTGGTGGATGAGTTCATCCAGATGATCGTCACGCAGCGGGCCTATGAATCCAACTCCAAGGTCGTGCAGGCGGCGGATCAGATGTTGCAAGACGTCAATAACCTGTCCCATTAGAGGAGCGCGCAACCCATGCCCGCAGCCTTTAAAAGCCGAGTCGTAAGCACTCTCGCGGTTTTATTGATGCTGGCGCTGCCGGCAGATGCGCGTCCCGCCGATGCCCCGCTGCGCAAGTCGTTGGCGACGCCCTCACAGGAGAGTGAAGTGATCCCGCGCCGCGAGCCCCGCCCGATTTCGCGCATGGAGATTTTCCAGGCCATTCAAAACAATCTAGCCCAACGGGGAATTTTGAATCGCGAGGGGCTTAAGCCGGGGGATCTGAAAATTCAATCTTCGGTGCCGGTCGTTAAAGCAGACATAGGGCTACAAGTTAAAGCCATCCGCTATGACCCGATTCGGCGCGAAACGGTTTTTGAACTCTGGGCTTCCCATGAGCCGCAGTATCTTCCTTTTGAGGTCACCACGCGACGCGACCCACAGAGTTTGGGAGTACGACTAGTGTTGGCTGGGGCGCCGGTGGACGCAGGCAGGGGCGGCAGGCCGACAATTAGTAAAGGGGGAAGCCGGGCTGGCTCCAAGCCTCCCGTGCTGGCCAAACCGGGAACGCCTGCGACCTTAATCATGCTGGGACAAAATGTGCGAATTACCACCACTGCGGTTCCATTGCAGCCGGGAAGCAAGGGCCAGTGCATTCTTGTGCGCGAGTCAAGCACCGCGCGTGTGATGACCGCGGAAGTGGTTGACGAAGGGCTGTTGCGGACCAGTTTTTAGGACGGAGAAGGCGATGAACCCAAACATGCCTAGGACGGATTGGTTGATGAAGACTTGCCCCGCCGACGCTCGAAAAGCAGAATTCAAAATTCAGAATTCAAGATTCAAGATTCGGGCCAGGGAATTCAAGAATCCGGCGGCGGATTTCGAGTCCCGATTTTCGAGATTCGAGCTTCGCCTCATGCTCATCATAACGGTCTGCCTTATTGCCCTGCCGGGTTACGGTGTGGGTTTCAGGAAAAAGGCCCAGCCCACGAAAAATTATCTGGCCGATTATGTCTCGCGCGTCAAGGCGGTGAAGGCATCGACGCCGACCACGGGAAGTTTCTGGACTCCGCAGAGCCCGTACACGGATATGGCGAGCGACTACAAGGCGCGGAACATTAATGACCTCATCGTGATTCAGGTGGTGGAATCGACCACGGCGGCAGAGGATGGGGCGGTGAAATCGGCGCGCACTTTTTCGGCCAATTCCGG
>JBEKNU010000280.1:0-10172 GCA_049522495.1 Terriglobia bacterium | reverse complement strand
CCAGCCGTAAACCCACCCGGCCGGCGATGGGAGCAGTGATCTGGCAGTAGTCCACTTGAATCTGGTCAAATTGCACCGTTCCCTGATCGTTTTTGACTGTGCCAGTTTCCTGCAGGACAAGCTTTTCCTGGTCATCCAAGGTCTGCTTGGCAATGGCGTTGCGTGCCCACGCCGCACGGTAGCGATCAAGGTCCATCTGCGCTTGGGCGAGCTGATTTTCGTCTCGCTCCAGGGTCCCTTGGGCCTGTAAAAGCAAGGCGCGGTAAGGACGTGAATCAATCTCAACCAGCGGATCGCCCTTACGCACTCGCTGACCCTCCGTATAATGCACGGCATCGACCAAGCCATTCACCTGGCTGGTAATCGAATCGGTATAGACTGGGGTGACGGTGCCGATGGCATCGAGGTAGACGCCGGCGTCACCCATTTGAGCCGTCACACTCGTAATGGTGATCCCCGGCGCGGCAGGCTTTGCGGCCGCCGCTTTTTTTGCTTCCTCATGGTGGTGCAAGACCAGGAGGAGTGGAACCGCCAGAATCAGGAGCAGCAGGATCCACATGAGGATGTGCAGACCCTTATGTCCGGGAACAAAGGCCGGGAGTTGATGGTCAGGGCTGATGACGGCGTGCTCGTTCATGTCGGCGGTCAATCGGAATCTCCTTTTTCGGCTCGGAAGCCCTCGCAGGGCGATGCTCGCGAGCGGCTTCACAAGCTACAAAATCCCGGACAGGTCAGTCCTGGGTCCGTAAAGGGAAGGGAACTTACCCAGCCGCAAGGCAACCGCCTTGCTCCATTGGTCCGCGGCGGGAATTGCGGAAGAAACAGCGTAGGCAAGGACACCGGCACGGCCCAGAATCGATAAGTCTTCGAAGTAAACTGAAACTCGATGCACAAGCACAAAATTTAAGCAACCCAAGAACCCCTGTCTGTTCACAATTGCTCATTCTCGTAACATGCTCCAAATTGTGGCCGCGTTGGAATGGAAACGGATGATGGCAGGTGGGGGAACCCCGACTCTGCACCTTCGCAGGTGCCTCGGGGCTACTGTGGTTTAGGAACGGTCGCGGGAGATTCGGGAACGGGCAGCTCTGCGGTTGTCTTGGAGGGAGTGCTATTCTGCGCCAGCTTCGCAGGCGGCATTTCAGTGCCGGAAGGGTAAACGAGGATCTGGATTGTGCCCCAACCGCCTTCAGGGCTCATGCCGTTCTTCTTCCCCATTCCCAGTGTCTTGAGCCGCCGATCGTCGAAACCGAAGTTCTCGACAAGGTACTCGCGGACCACCAGGGCACGACCTTGGGTCAGGACCAAATTTTTGTCGGCATCCCCTTCCATGCTCGAATATGCGATTACCACGGCAACCCCAAAGTCGGTATCGGTCAGGAATTCGCCGGCAGCGTCCAGAGACTTCTGGTTTTTCAGCTTGGCCGTGTCGACCTTGTCAAAGAGTTGCTTGGCCTCGAACGTAAAGGTTTTCTGCGGCGCGCCCGGGGGCAGGCTCAAGATTTCGTCCTTCGCCAGCTCCGCGGAATCTTCATAACCGCGATTCTTGAAATACCCGCGCAGGAAGAAATTGTGCTTCATCGCCTCCATATTTTCCTGAAAATCGGTGACCCCCGCTTGTGCGTGGGCAACCGCACCATTGATCTCGCCCATCGTCTGGTTAAGCGCGAGATAGGTTGTCTTATCGTTGATCAGGGCTCCGACAGTCCCCTGACCCTGGTCGATCTTGGCGCTGACCGAGCTTAAGCTCGCGGTGGCCTGCGTAACGTTTTTGATGGCTTGCTGGCTGCCATCCAGTATATCCCTCGACTTCTTAATCAGGTCTGACATGGCGATGGGAGGTTGGCTGGCGATGGTATCACCGTCGCGCACTTCGGCTGCCCCTGCTGTTCCAAACGAAACCGCCATATACTCGTTGCCCAGCAGACCCTCGGTTTCAATTGAGGCGACGGAGTCTTGCTTGATGATCTCGTGCGTTCTTCGATCGAGGTCCATCACCACCGTGATTTTATCGCCCGGCTGGTGAGGCAACTCGATATTATGCACGGCTCCGCGGTGAACACCACCCACCCGAACCGCCGCACCCACATCCAAGCCCACCACATTGCTGAACTGCGCCTTTAGCCGGTACGTGGAGGTGAACAGGTATTGCGTGTTCCCAACGATAAAGGTTCCCACCGCCAGAATCGCCAGTGTCGTTACGATGAAAGCTCCCAATCGCGCCACTCTCGACATATATTCTCCTAAGCGTCCCGCCGCATAAATTCTGAGACAAACTTGTCGTGACTTTTCTCCAGGTCCGCGAAGGCGCCTTCGATCACTATATTTCCTTCGTGGAGCAGTGCCAGCCGGCCGGCGATGGTTTTGGCGCTTTGCATATCATGTGTGACCACAATAGATGCCATGGCATGTTCTTTTTGCAGCTTGAGAATCAGCTCGTCAATCTCGCCGGAGGTAATGGGATCCAGTCCCGCGGTGGGTTCATCCAGCAGCAGGATGTCGGGGTCGAGGGCCAGCGCACGCGCCAGACCCACGCGCTTCTGCATGCCGCCGGAAATGTCGGAAGGCATTTTCTTGAGATCGCCTTCCATGCCCACGCTCTTCAGCAATTCCTTGACTCGATCCTGTCGCTCGGACTCCGGCATGTTTGTATTGTGCTTCAATGGAAAGGCCACATTCTCCTCCACCGTTAACGAGTCGTAGAGCGCCGCCTGTTGGAACAAGAAACCCATCTTCCTCCGGATGGCGTTGAGCTGGCCGAGATTGATTCCGGTAATCTCCTGCCCGTGGATATTCACCGAGCCCGCGTCCGGCCTCTGCAGCCCGATGATGATCTTCAACAAAACGCTCTTGCCGGTACCGCTGCGGCCGAGCACCGCAAGCGTTTCACCGCGGGCGACCGTCAAGTTGATCCCGTTCAATACCACCTGGGCGCCGAAGGACTGGTGCAGATCTCGCAGGACCACGGGCGATTCGCCATTGCTCTTCTCAAGGTTTTCCATCACGATGCGATTCAGGCCCCTTTCAGTGCCCGGTTGCGAACTCTCCAGCGCCCGTCCTCATGGAAAGAACAGGACGATCAGTTTCACCAGGATAACGTCGGCCAGGATTACAAATAGCGAAGATAAGACCACTGAGCTTGTCGCCGTACGCCCCACGCCCTCGGTGCCTCCCCGCGTCCGCATTCCCTGAAAGCACGCCACCAGCCCGATGATCAGGCCGAACACCGCGGTCTTAAAAGTCGGTGGCAGAAGATCGTTGAAGCCGAATTGGCTGAAGCCGTTGTGGATGAACTGCTGGAAGGTGATCGGCTCAGCCAGGGCATCGGCCACCCAAGCCATTACCACCCCGAAGAAATCGGCAGCGAGGGTCAGGAGTGGCAACACCAGGATACAAGCGAGAATGCGGGTTGCGGCCAGCAGCTTATAGGGATTTACGGCTGATGCCTCGATGGCATCGATCTGCTCCGTGACCTTCATGGATCCCAACTCCGCGCCGATGCCGGCTCCTGCTCGGCCGCAGACGATCAAGCCGGTGACGATGGGGCCAATCTCATGGATGATCGAGAACACGACGGCGGCGGGAAGCAATGAACTGGCGCCGAATCGAACCAGGCTATCGCGGGTTTCAAGGGAGAAGATGGCGCCGATGGCCGCACCCGCCAAAGCCACCAGTGGAAAAGATTTTGATCCTATCTCGTCGATTTGCCGGACAAGCTCGCGAATTTCAAAAGGCGGTGTCAGGGCAGACCGCAGAACTTGCCAAGAAAAAAGGCCAAGCTCACCGAACCATTCGAAAAACCCGTTGAACAGCGCCGTACTGGAACTCGCAGTGGAGGACATGGGTAAAACCTACAATCTCAGAAGCAGCCTCTATTTCTAACCTCTATCCCCCCGTTGGCAGAAACGTTAATCAATTCCATAGCGTGCTGAACGGGCCGCAAAATGGAAACCTTCCGTTGAGGCTCAGCGGTGAATCGTTGGGATGAGGGCCGTCGTCCGCGGTGAATGAGTCGCGGCGCCTCACTTCGCCGGCAGCGTCTTGGTAGCCTGCTCCAGTCTTATGTAGGCAGCGGCGGCGCGTACGCGCACCGCATCCTTCGGGTCGTCCAGCAGGGGCACCAACTGCTCGCGGAATTCTGGAAAGGGATGCATCGCCACCAAGTGGACAGCCGCAGCCCGCACTGACCATTCCTTATCCGTCAAGGCTGATCCCACCGCATCAGCCAGGGTTGGATCAAGCGAGCTTCCGATGAGCAGTAGAGAGGCGGCCCGGGCCGAAGAATCGGGGGCCGACAGGATACCTTGCGCTGAAGATAATCCGAACCCCAGACCCGGCACGGGAGCGAAGCCTGCTGCCTCGATACCGAGGTAAATGAAAAGCTTGGTAGGAGTGTGCAACATGCGCAAGGCGCTCCGCTTCTCTTTGCTGAGATAGCTGGAGGACGCTTTCGACTCTTTGCTAACCACGGCGAGAAGAAATTGCACACCCTCGGGGTCATGGAGGTGGTATAGCACCTTGGCGGCGGCGAAGTCGACTTCGGGAACCGGATCCTGCAAAGCTTTCTTCAAAAGAGGAAGGGTCCGGCTGTCCTTGAAGTCACCGAGGGTGACAACCACCGCAATCCGGACGGAAACATCGTGGTCATCGAGCATCAAGGCAAGAAGCGGAAGAACGTTATCCTTCAAACCCATCAGGCTCAGGGCCTCAGCCGCGCCCTTTCGACCGTCCGGATTCCGGTCATAGACGGCGTCGTTCAACAGGTTCAGGCACCTTTGGGCGGTGTCGGGGGGAGGGGTCTGCCCGAACGCCAGCGTCGTGCCTAGCATCATCAGTAACCAGGTCCGCACAGTAATTGCCTCCTTGATTAGATTGACCGGCGCAGACACAGGAAGTATCAGCCGGGATCAAGCCCAGTAGGGCTTGTAACCGTAATACCCGTAGAGGGTGGATCCCAAAGAAAGGTCTGCCATGTCCGGCCAATTGTTCTTGTCGAATCCCGGAGCCTTCTCCAAAAGCGCCCTGTCCGCATTCAGAACCAGCCTCCTTTTAGTCGTATCGACGCTAAAAGCCTGCCAGGGAATGGCAAAGAGTTTGTCACCCATGCCAAGAAAACCGCCGAATGACAAAACGGCATAAGCGACCCGCCCACGATCCAGATCAATCATGATCTCCTCGATCTTGCCCAAGTCTTCGCCTTTGTAGTTCACCACTTTGTCACCCTTCAAGGAACTCCCGGAGAGAACAATCCCCAGAGTCTTTTGTACTTGTATTGCTTGTACTGGCGGCATGATATTTCTCCTTCATTTATTTGAAGTTGGGCTGGGAGCAGCGGATAATCGCCAACGTACAATCCCAGCGCGCCCGTGTTGGCTCGCCTCTACAACCCCGTCACCGCTTGCAGAGTATTCCCCCCGGAATGAGCTGTCTGTTCACAATCGACCAACGGCCTGAGCAAACTTGCACAGCACCATGCCCGGACAGTAGACGGTAGGTTTAAACGCGCATGTTACCGGCCGTGCAAGCGCGCCTCCGACTCCATCATGCATGCGGCATGAGCCATTTTGACCAAACGTGTGAGCCGTAATGAACTGACACTGAATCGAGCCTCAGGGTATAAGACCAATGCCACTCGGATTTGGCGCGACAACTTCTCCGCAGAGGTGCCCAGCTCGAATATGGCAACAGAATCCAATGGTCGAGTCCGGGGTAGCTTTGAGGAAGTTGAAAAAACCAGGCAGATCAGGGAGTTGTATCTTCTTGGACGGCGCAACAGTGATGAAGCCGAATTGTTGCAGGAAGAAAAAGGAGAAACATTAATGATGAAGACCGTAATTACTCTTTTGGTTGCATTGAGCTCATTGAGCGCGCTGGCTCAAGCTGGGTCGCAAAAGACCGGCACCGTTCCGATTTACCGGCTCACCGTCGTGGCCCGGACCACTCAGGCCATCAATTACCGGCACCGTAGCGGAGCCACCAGGATTGACTTCCAAGGCACCAGCCTTCTACCTGAGGCCCGAGGTAATGCCGAGGTCGCGAGCAAGCAGGGCGCAATCCGAATCGAATCTGAGTTCCAGGGCCTGGCGCCGGCGGGCAGGTTTGGTCCCGAGTACTTGACCTACGTTTTGTGGGCGATCAGTCCGGAGGGCCGCCCGGTTAACCTGGGCGAAGTCCTGTTCGGCCAGGATGGCAAAAGCCAATTGAACGTGACCAGCAATCTACAAGCTTTCGGCCTGATCGTAACAGCCGAACCCTACTTTGCGGTGACCCAACCCAGCGACGTAGTGGTGATGGAGAACGAAGTGAGAGCGGATACCAAGGGGCAATTTGAGGAAGTTGAGGCGAAATACGAGCTGCTAAAGAGGGGACAATACGAACTCAATGTCGATGCGGCCGAACTTCACCCCATAACGATGGATTCGCAAGCGCCGCTCGAGCTTTATGAGGCGCGCAATGCCGTGCGAATCGCCAAATGGACTGGAGCGAAACAGTATGCCGTGGACTCACTGAATAAAGCCGAAGTAAGTTTGCAGAGCGCGGAAGACTATCAAGCGCGAAGAGGCAATAAGAAGTCTGAGATCACGGCGGCGCGGGAAGCTGTACAAACCGCCGAGGATGCTCGCATTATTACCGTCAAGAAGATAGATGAAGAACGCCAAGCGAGCGATCTCCAGGCTTCCGCCGATGCCGAAGCTCAGTCCAAGGCCCAGGCAGAAGAGGCCACCCGGCAGAAGAAGCAGGCTGAGAACGAAGCCGCCGAGGCCAATGCAAAGACGGCCGAAAATCAAGTGGCGTCGGACGCTGCGGCAGCCAAGGCCCAGGCCGATGCAGCCCAAGCGCGAGCCGCTTCGGACGCTGCGCTGGCCACGTCCCAGGCCGAGACCGAGGCCGCCAAAGCCAAAGCCCGAGCCGATGCTGAACAAGCTCAACTTGCTGGGCAGCAGGCCGAGAATGACAAAGCGAATCTGCGTGCAAGGTTGTCGCAGCAATTGAACTCGGTTCTTCAAACGCGGGACAGCGCTCGCGGGCTGATCGTTAACATGTCCGATGTGCTGTTTGACACGGCCAAATACACGTTAAAGCCGGGAGCCCGGGAAAAGTTGTCCAAGGTCGCCGGCATTCTACTGGCCTATCCTGGACTCAACATCGAAGTGGACGGCCATACGGACAACGTTGGAGGTGACGAATACAATCAAAACCTATCCGAACAACGCGCTGGGTCCGTGCGCGACTACCTGGTAGCGCAAGGGGTAACGACAAATTCGGTCACCGCCAAAGGCTTCGGTAAGACTCAACCAGTGGGCACCAACGACACGGCTGAGGGCAGACAGATCAATCGCCGGGTTGAACTGGTGGTATCGGGTCAAGCAATCGGCGCCCAGGCGGGCGGTCCGGCAGGTGGGGGGCTGTAGGAAATACGACGCGAGGAACCGCCCGAGGGGAATGGGGCTTCGTGATGCCTCACTCCTTCGCCTGATCTGACAGTGGACTGACCCGCGGCCACGGTAGCTCCAACGATACGGGCAACGAGCGCAAACATCAGACTGCTGCCGGCGTGCCGTGAAAGTTGCGAAGTGTGGATCGAGGACCTGATACTGAGATCCGGAGGCAGGTCATGAACGTATCAGTATTGAGTACCACTGAAATAGCCCTAATTATTGCAGCCGCGGCGATTGTGGTTGCAGGCTTTGCCGGGATGCTTGTTTTCCAAAAGCGCCGGACAGAGAAGTTGCGCACTCAGTTTGGTGGCTCTGAGTATTCGCGAGCCTTGGCAGAAGGTAGGACCCGGCGAAAAGCGGAAGCCGGGCTTGAAATGCGCACGGAGCGTGTCGATGCACTTCATATCCGTCCGCTCTCCCCACGCGACCGGGCACGCTTCGCGGAGTTGTGGCTCAAGATTCAAGGGCGTTTCGTTGAGGGTCCCGGGGGTGCAGTCGCGGAAGCTGACCAGCTTCTGCGCGACCTGATGTCAACCCGCGGCTATCCGGCAACTGACTTTGAACAACGGGCGGCAGATGTTTCGGTGGACCACCCCCTGGTGATCGACAATTACCGTAAAGCCCACGAAATCGCGTTTCGCCAAGCGCGCGGGCATGCCTCTGCCGAGGACTTGCGCCAGGCAATGATTCATTACCGGGCGCTCTTTGAAGACCTGGCGGGCGAGCCGGAATTGGTCCATGCAAGGGCCGCGTAAGCATGAGACTCGGGTACTAACAGAAGAAATCCGAGCCCCGTGGACAAAAGTTTATGAAGGCGCAGAGGCCGGCCCGTGGTCCCATCGTTTGCGTTGAGGGTCGGCGCGCTTTTCACACGATTCCGCTTTTATTTCCCACCCCTTCGAGCGGAGCATGCAGATCGCCTTGCACTCCGCTCTCCTTCCCGGTTGGTGACAGTGATCACCCACAATCATGCTGGCAGATCGCGCAGCGAGATGGCCTGGCCGGCGCTATCCCCATCCTCCACTGGACATGACTGTCATTGGCTTGCCATCTCGCTCAGGACTTTCTCCCTGATCAAACCGGCCTTGCAAGTGAGCTTCCGACTCCATGATGTGGCATGAGCAATTCAGACCAAACGCGTGAGCCGTTCTGAACTGACAATGAATCAAGCCAGGGGTAAAAAGGGAGTGCCTCGCGCATCTGTTGGGAGGCGGAAGTCACCGCGTGCTCCGTTGAGGGCACGCCCCGAGAACGAGAGGGAGAGCGCGGGCATGCCAGGGAACAACGCAGCGGCGTTGGGTATATACCGCGAATTCTCCAGGGTGGAAAACGCTGATCAAAAGGAAAAACATGAAAACGCTTAAACAATGCATGATTATGCTCATGCTGCTCGCAGTTGGGAGCATGATTACCTGCTCAAGAACATCCACGAAGTCGCCAGATGTTGCAGACAACATCCGCAAATCGCTTGATCAAGCGGGCCTCAAAGCTGTCTCCGTGACGCAGGACCGCGACAAGGGTGTCGTGACCCTGAGCGGAAATGTCGCGGCAGACGCTGACAAGGCTCAAGCTGAATCCATTGCGACGTCAATCGCCACTGGGCAGGTTGTATCGAACCAGATTGCTGTGGTTCCTCCCGGCGGCGAAAGTGCGGCAAAGGCCGTAAACTCGGACCTGGACGGCGGTATCGAGAAAAACTTGGATGCTGCTCTGATCCAGAACAAGCTCCACAAGGGTGTCACATACGACGTCAAAAGTGGAGTCGTGACGTTGACCGGCGAGGTCAGTTCTCAAGCCAAGCGCGCACAGGTTGAGCAAGTGGCGTCAACCGTTCCCAATGTGCTACAGGTGGTGAACGAACTGCAAGTTAAGAATCAGAAGGCCACCTCCACGCCCACGCAGTAAGAGGCGGGAAGGTGTGCTGGGGCGCATGGCCTTGCGCCTATGTTTGGTCAAGAAGGAGATGCCATGTCGTTTGGAATTTACGCCGCGGGATACGTGATCTTGATTGGCGGTTTGGTTTACGGCGCCCATTTGATGCATGTCCCAGCACACTGGATTGTCGTGGGTGCAGTCGTACTGATGGGGTTAGGGATTCTGTCGGGTGTCAAAGCTACCCGCCAAAGAGATCCATCATGATATCTGAGAGGAGTTTCCCATGGGATTGATATTACTCATTGTCGTTCTGCTGCTCCTGTTCGGTGGCGGCGGAGGTTATTACGGATATCGGAGATGGGGTTCGGGTGGAGGCATCGGAATCGGCGGCGTGGTCGTGATTGTCCTGGTAGCCCTATATTTGTTCGGCGGATTGCGCCTGCCTAGGTGAAGAAGCCGGGCGTAGATAACTGAAGCGACGCGCGATCGTCATTAACCCCTAATACCGTCTGACCGATTTTCTTTTGGACGACGCCTACGATTTTTTCGTTTTGGCCTTCGGCCGCCAGGTTGGGATTATTCGTGACCTGTCCCGCTTTCTCCTTAACTTTGCCCTTTATTTCATGAAGCTTGCCCTTGACTTGATCCTGCGTGCTCGGTTTCATCTGTTTTGTCCCCTCTTCATTCGAAAACTCTTAAAGCGGTTTTGGTAAGACATGACACCTTACGCCTGCATTTGAACAGATATGGCAAGTCGCTAGCCTTGATCGGAAATGCCTCGGCCCGAGCGCGTGACTTTTGGGGCCGGCACGATGGTGACGGGCCGGGGCATTTTCGATAAGGAGACTAGAAGGAAGC
>JBEKNU010000279.1:0-10211 GCA_049522495.1 Terriglobia bacterium | reverse complement strand
TCCGCGCTGGTCAGAACATTGGCGTAATAATCCATTCCCGCCGCAATCAGCACCTGGCCGTTATTCAGCAGCGCCGTGGTAAGACTCTGCCGCGTGGAGTTCATGCCGCCGGTCACCGAGAACGTCCCCGCCGCCGGGTCATAAAGCTCCACACTATTGAGCGTATTGCCGTTGGTATCCTGGCCTCCGGCAATCAGGACCATGCCGCTCGAGAGGAGCGTCGATTGCCCCATGTCGTAGCGGGGAACGTTCATGCTGCCCGTAACCGTGAACGTGCCGGTGGCGGGATTATAAAGTTCCGCGTTGGCCACGGCGTTGCCATAGGTATCGTAGCCACCCGCAATGAGCACCATCCCGTTGTTCAGCAGGGACGCGGCGTGTACGGCGCGCCCGAAGTTCAGACTGCCGGTTAAGGTGAACGTTCCGGCCATGGGGTCATAAAGCTCGGCGCTGGCCAGCGCGTAGCCATTAACATCGTTGCCGCCCACGATCAGCACCTTGCCGTTACCGAGCAAGGTGGCCGTGTGGCAGTCGCGAGCCGTGCTGAGGCTGCCGGTGGAGGAAAAAGTTCCCGCTACAGGATCGTAAATCTCGGCGTTGGCGGCGAGGGCGGTGATCCAGAGGCCGTTGCTGCTGACCCCGCCCACCAGGAGCACTTTGCCGTTATTCAGCAGCGTGGCCGTCTGTGAGTCGCGGGGAGTATTCACGCTGCCGGTAAAAGAGAAAGTCCCGGCCACGGGGTCGTAGACTTCCGCCGGGGCAATATTGTTCCAATTGCTGTCGGTGCCGCCGGCGATCAGCACCTTGCCGTTATTCAGCAGCGTCGCCGTGTCGAAGATGCGCCCGGTGTTCAAGCTGCCTGTGTAGGCGAAAGTGGCGTTGGCCGGGTTATAAAGTTCGGCGCTCGAAATGGTGTTGTAGCCAAAGCCGTCCACGCCTCCGGCGATTAATACGTTGCCGTTGTCCAGTACCGTCATGGTCTGGAACATGCGCGCCGTGTTCAGGCTGCCCGTCAGAGTAAGGTTGGAAGTTGCCACGGCAAAGATCACTCCATAGCTGGAGAGCCCGCCAACCGTCACCAGCACGTATCCCGTCGTCGCTCCGGACGGTACGGGTACGGTGATGCTCGTGTCACTCCAGCCGGAGGGCGTTGCCGCTACGCCGTTGAATGTTACGGTGCTGCTCCCCTGCGTAGCTCCGAAGCCCGACCCGGTGATGGTGACGGAGGCGCCCACAGGGCCGCCCGTCGGCGTGAGAGCCGATATCGACGGAGCAGATTGAGCGAAGGCGCATGTTACGGATAGGGTAACGAAGAGGATAAGAGTTAGGGCCTGGAGACGATGCCGCATTGACTACCTCCCCACCGCGGTTATCAGCTTTTGCAGAGGGTATACGGTCGTTATTATAAATTGTTAAGTTAAATTTTTGTGTAAGTTTTAGTGGGAGACAATATGTCGTTTATACATAAATTGCGGCGGGTGGGTTTGGCTTCCTTCAGCTACTATCGAGGTCGAGCTCCATCAACCTGTGCCGCAACCCCCCGCGCCGGCTTCTTTCGGTTGAGGATTCGCCTGCCTCGTCACCTGGTCAACGCGGGTGGGGACACCCGCGCCACAACCGGGAGCTTTTCACCCTCCGCTCCTCGCCGAGCGGCGATCCGTCTCCTTGCCCGCCCGCACTTAAAATAGAGGTTGCAGCAAGAGCTGGTGCGCCGGTGGCCAAAGTGGAAGAACGGTGAGACCCGGCGAGCGCGCCGCGTCCTCTTTCCCGGTTTGGCTCAAGTTCCCCGTTGGCGGGACGGCGGGAGGCGGTGCAGGTTCCCCCGGGACGGGGAACAGCGGCGGCGAGGGTGGAAGAGCGATAGGTCCAGGCCCGTGCACAACGGGTGCTGGGTTACGAAACGTGGCGCCATTAAGGGGTTCGAAAGACCTTTAGACTTTCGGCGTCTCCCACGAACCTCCAGTGCCACGGCTCGAAAGACACGCGATCCCCATTCCTGGGAAAAGAGAGTTCGAATCCGAAGCGCTGGGCGTTCTTGGCAAGCCAGTTATAAGCGTGGGTTTTCTCAAAGCAAGGTTGTATATCGCACTCGGGGTGGGCGTGCTCGCCGACGTCCAGCGCCAAGCCGGTGTGATGCTCTGAGTAGCCGGGAGGAGCATACCACCGAGCGGCGCGCTCCGGGCTTCCGTACTCTTTGACTCCCATGTCAAACAAGAATTTCTGAATGGAAAGGCCCCGGTAGCCGGAAATCGGGATGATCTTAATCCCCTCCCGCTGAGCAGCCTCGCGCATTTCTTGAAAAGCTGCCGCCGCCGGGGCAAGCATGATGACGGTGCGTCCGCTGGACCGATACTTGCCCACGGAAACCATCTGAGATTCGCTCGCTAGGGGGTAAGCCCGGTGCCCGTAAAGAGTGCGGCTCTCGGGCACGGCCCCTAGGAGGCAGTACGTCAGCGCGGCGCATACCGCCAATTCTCGAATATTACGATGCTGATCCACAGCTCACTACTCTAGCACGCGTGCGCAAAGGGGCTATGCGGAAGCTGAAGTTTTGTTGCAGGCCGGGCCACGAGCCGGGGGGATGGGAACAGACACCTCGCTGTTCTTCCGACAGAAGCGAGGGTCATGGTGGGGGCTCACTCTTGCGGGTCAGGACCGGCGGCGTTTTGTCCACCGCCGGTTTTCCGCGGACGACCGCCCGGGCGAAGGCTCCGCCAGCACTTGTAGCGTGGGTGTCCCCACCCGCGATGCCGCCTGAGGGTGTTGGAGGAAGGACTCCGCGCTGGCCGCGGTAGGGGCCAAGCGTGAGGAGTTGCGGAGTTTAACCTGCCGATAGCTGTAAGGCCGCGCGGCGATCCGTCTCCTGGCCCGCCCGCACTTAAAATAGAGGTTGCAGCAAGAGCTGGTGCGCCGGTGGCCAAAGTGGGAGAACGGTAAGTCCCGGCGAGCGCACAACGGGGTTCGTCCCGGTTCCTCTCAAAGTTACCGTCTGCTTGCTACCGGCCACCCCATTGCTATTGTAAGTGAAGGTCAAGGTGCCGGCGAGCGAGCCGGTCGCCGTAGGTGAGAAGGTCACGTTGATCGTGCAGGAGGCCCTGGCCGCGATACTCCCCCCGCAGTTGTTGGTCTGCCCGAAGTTGTCGCTCGTAGCGATGCCGGAGAGGGTGAGCGTGCCGTTGCCAGTATTGGTCAGCTTGACGGTTTGGGTGCTGCTGCTGGTTCCTACGCTTTGAGCTAAGAAGGTGAGGGAAGAGGACGCCAGGCGTACAGCGGGCGCGGGCACGGAGACCGTCGAAGAGGACGCCAAGCTTACAGCGGGCCCTGGCACGGGGGTTGGCGGGTGCACAGGTGGACTCGGAGGGTGTACCCCTATAGGTTGCCCTGATACCGGCGACGACGGTCGCCGAGGCGGAAGACCCGGAGGATGCGGTCCAACAGTGAGGAGCACACCCGTCCCGCTGAGTGCGACGCTTTGCGGACTGCCGGAAGCATTGTTGCAAACGCTGAGGCTGCCGGTTCTCGTCCCCGCCGCTGCCGGATTGAAAATCACCGAAATGACGCATTGAGCGCCCACGCTCACGCTGGTCCCGCAGGTGTTGGTTTGGGAAAAATCCCAGGCGCCGGTGATGCTGGAGATGGTCAGTGAGGCATTGCCTGTGTTGGTCAGCGTAACGGTTTGGGCGGTGCTGCTGGTCCCTACGAATTGAGCTGGGAAGGCGAGCGAAGAGGGTGACAAGCTCACTGCGGGCGCTGTCCAGGTTCCGCTCAAACTCACCGTCTGCGTGCTGCCCGTCACCCCATTGGCGTTGTCAGTGATGGTGAGCGTGCCGGTGAGCGGGCCGGTGGCCGTGGGAGAGAAGGTCACGTTGATCGTGCAGGAGCCGCTGGCCGCGACACTGCCCGCGCAAGTGTTTGTGGCGCCGAAGTTGGTGCTTGCCGTGATGCTGGTAATGGCGAGCGGGGCGTTGCCGGCGTTGCTCAGGGTGACTGGCTGCGATGCGCTGGTGGTCCCCAGGGGCTGATTAGCGAACGTCAGGCTGCCGGGCGAGACGCCGGCCAGTGGATTTGCGGCGACCCCCGTCCCCGTCAAGCTCACCGTCTGCAGACTGCCGCTCGCGTTGTCGGCGAGCGTGAGGCTCCCGGAGCGGCTGCCCGTGGTGGTGGGTGTGAAGGTCAGATTAATCACGCAATTGCCGCCGCTGGCGGCAACCGGCGCATTGGTGCTACAGGTGGTGCCGCTGCCCGCCAGGGCAAAGTCTCCCATCGCCACAAGGCTGGTGAAGGTCAAGGCCGCCGTGCCGTTGTTCGTCACGGTCACCGTGCTCGCCGCGCTGGTCGTCCCCACCGGTTGACTGCCAAAGCCCACACTTGGCGGGCTCAGGCTGACACTGGGACCGATACCGGTTCCGGTCAAACTCACCGTTTGCGTGCTGCCCGTCACCCCATTGCTGTTGTCGGTGATAGTCAGCGTGCCGGTCAGCGTGCCGGTCGCCGTGGGTGAGAAGGTCACGTTGATCGTGCAGGTGATGCCGGCCGCGAGACTGCCCGCGCAGGTGTATGTCGCGCCGAAGTTGGCGCTTGGGGTGATGCTGGTGATGGTGAGCGTGGCGTCGCCCGTGTTCGTCAGGGCAACTGGCTGCGACGCGCTCATGGTTCCCAGGTTCTGGTTGCCGAAGGTCAGGCTGGCAGGCGCGAGGCTGGCCACCGGAGCCGGCGGCAACTGGAGCAATACTGAGACGTTGCTCGAGTAAAAGTTGACAGTTGCCAGATCGAGCTTGCCATCCCCGTTGAAGTCCCCTACCACAACTGCCCACGGCTCAGCTCCAGTGGCCGGAGATGTGGCGGCGGGCGTGAACGTGCCCGCACCGTTCCCCAGGAAGATGGTCATGGTGTTGCTGGCTTGATTGGCCACCGCTAAGTCCAAGTTCGCATCCCCGTTGAGGTCCCCCACTGCCACATAGGTGGGAACGGAGCCCACGGTATATTTGCTCTGCGTCTGGAAAGTCCCCGTGCCATCGGCCTTATTGAGCAGCACGCTTGCCGTTCCCGGGGTGTCACCGTAATTTGCCACCACCAAGTCGGCGAAGCCATCCCCGTTGAAGTCCCCCACAGCAACTGAATAGGGCTCAGTGCCCGTGGCCGGAGACAAGGCGGCGGACGAAAACGTGCCATCGCCGTTTCCCAGCAGGATCGTCAGGTTGTTGCTTCCATAATTTGCCACCGCTAAGTCCAGTTTCCCGTCCCCGTTGAAGTCTCCCACCGCAATTGCCGATGGCTTAGTTCCCGTGGTCGGAGATGAGGCGGCGCATGCGAACGTGCCATCGCCGTTTCCCAGTAAGATCGTCACGTTGCCGCTGACATAATTCGCGACGGCCAAGTCCAATTTCCCGTCCCCGTTGAAGTCTCCCACCGCAACTGCGTAGGGCTCCGTTCCCGTGGCCGGAGACGAGGCGGCGGGCGTGAACGTGCCATTGCCGTTCCCCAGTAAGATCGTCACGTTGTTGCTATCCGCATTCGTCACTGCCAGGTCCAATTTTCCATCCCCGTTGAAGTCCCCCGCTGCCACATCTGTGGGAGCGGAGCCCACTGTATAGTTGACGGCCGTCTGGAACGTGCCATCGCCGTTTCCCAGTAAGATCGTCACGTTGTTGCTTCTGTCATTTATCACCGCCAAATCCAACTTCCTGTCCCCATTGAAATCCCCCATCGCAACTGATTCCGGCTCGGTTCCCGCCCCTACGGGCGAGCCACTCGCGTTGCTGAAAGTAACTGTCGGCAAGGGGGATGTTATCGAGAGCAAGCTCAAGTTCGAAACCAAGGCCGTACCGGGATTAACCACAGTGACCCAGGCTGTCCCGGGCGAGGCGATGTTTGCCGCCGGCACCGTCGCCGTAAGCTGTTGACTACTTACGAAAGTCGTCGTCAGCGCCGCGCCATTCCAATTGACCGTGGCGCCGGAGACGAAGCCCGTGCCATTGACGGTGAGATTGAATCCTGGCCCGCCGGGCGCGACACTTGTGGGCACGAGTGGTTGGTTGATGAACGGCACGGGATTGGTTGCGGCACTGCTGCCCGTGCCGGCCAGGTTGACCGTTTGCGGGCTGTTCGCGGCACTGTCGGTAATCGAAATGTATGCGCTTCTGCTTCCCGCTGCCGCAGGTGTGAAGGTAATATTGATGGTACAACTGGCTCCCCCCGACAACGTTGAACCGCAGTTGGTGGTCCCGGGAAAGTCAATATAGTTGGTCCCATTGACGTAGAAGGAGGTGAGGGTCAAGGTTGAAGCTGTGCCCCCGCAATTGCTCAGCGTGACAGTTTGAGGGGCGCTTGGTGTATTCACGGGTCGGGCTGGGAATGTGAGGCTTGCCGGGGTGAGACAAACAGCCGCCGAACCGATGACAGGAACGCTCCCCGTCCCCGACAAGCTCACCGTCTGCGTGCTGCCCGCCACCCCATTGTTGTTGTCGGTGATGGTCAGCGTGCCGGTAAGCGTGCCACTGGCCGTGGGTGAGAAGATCACGTAGATGTAGCAGGAACCACTCGCCGCGAGGGTGCTCCCACAGGCGGCGGTGCCGGTGCCCACACCAAAGTTGGCGTTGTTGGTGGCGAGGTTGGCGATGAAGAGCGCGCCAGTGCCCGTGTTGCTCAGAGTCACCGTCGTCGACGTCGTGGTCCCCACGTTATGACTCCCCATTATCAGGCTAGACGGGGAGACTCCAGCCACCGGAAAGGTAACAGCCGTCCCCGTCAGGCTCACCGTCTGCGCGCTGCCCGTCACCGCATTGGCGTTATCGGTAATGGTCAGCGTGCCGGTGAGCGGGCCGGGGGTCGCCGTGGATGCAGGAGAGAAGGTCACGTAGATCTTGCAGGAACTACCGGCCGCGAGGCTGCTCCCGCAGGCGCTGGTGCCGGTGGTCGTACCAAAGTTGGTGCTTGGGGTGGTGCTGGCGATGGTGAGCGCAGCGGTGCCGCCGTTGGTCAGGGTGACCGGCTGCGACGCGCTGGTGCTCCCCAGGTTCTGATAGCCGAACGTCAGGCTGCCGGGCGAGACGCTGGCCAGCGGGGCGGTCCCCGTCCCCGTCAAGCTCACCGTCTGCGTGTTACCTGCTACCCCGTTGCTGTTGTCGGTGAAAATCAGTGAGGCGCTACGGCTCCCCGTCGCGGTCGGTGTGAAGGTCACTTTCACCGTGCAGGTGCCGTTGGGCGCGACCGAGGCTCCCGTGCAGGTGTCGACGCTCTTCGCGAAGTCGCCGGCGTTCGTACCCCCGATCGTGACCCCGGAGGGCATGGAGGGGAAGGTAAGGTTAAGAACCGCGCCCGTGTTGGTGACCGTCTCCGTCAAGACTGTTGTGCTGGTCGTGTTGAGGAGCTGATTGGAGAAACCATAACTCTTGGTGGTGGACAAGCTCGCCACGGGCCCCGTCCCGGTTCCGCTCAAGCTCACGGTCTGCGTGCTGCCCGCAAGCGACTTGCTGTTGTCGGTGATGGTCAGGCTGCCGGTGAGAGAGCCGACTGCCGTGGGTGAAAAGGTCACGTTGATCGTGCAGGAGCCGCGGGCTGCGACACTACCCGCGCAATTGTTGGCTTGACCGAAGTTCGCGGTCGCGCTGATGTTAGTGACGGCGAGCGCGACGTTGCCGATATTGGTCAGGGTGACCGGCTGCGACGCGCTGATCGTCCCCATGGCCTGATTGCTGAAGGTCAGGGTGGCGGGCGAGACCTCGGCCAACGCGCCCGTAGCAACGCCCGTCCCCGTCAAAAACACATCATGTTCGTAGTTCGCCAGCGCATAACTGTTGTCGGTGATGGTCAGCAAGCCCTGGCGTGTGCCGCTGGCCGTGGGTGAGAAGTTCACGCTGATCGTGCAGGAACCGCCGGCCGCGAGACTGCCCGGGCAGTTGTTGACCTGACCGAAATTGCCGCTCGTGGTGATGCTGGAGATAGCGAGCGCGGCGTTGCCCGTGTTGGTCAGGGTAACCGGTTGGGGCGCGCTGATCGTCCCCGCGCTCTGATTGCTGAACGTCAAATTACGTAGGGAGACAACACCCACCGGGGCTGAAGTGACGCCCGTCCCCGTCAATTCCACCGTCTGGGTGCTGCCCGGCACCGAGCCGCTATTGTCGGTGATGGTCATGGTGCCGGTGAGCGAGCCGGTGGCCGTGGGTGAGAAGGTCACGTTGATCGTGCAGGAACCGCCGGCCACGACACTGCCCCCGCAGTTGCTGTTCTCGTTGAAGTTGGTGCTGGTGGCCAAGCTGGTGATGGTGAGCGCGGCGTTACCCGTGTTACTCAGCTTGACCGGCATTGACGGACTCGTAATCCACAGGGGCTGGTTAAGGAAGCCCAGGCTCAAGGGCGAGAGGCTGACCACCGGAGCTGTACCGACGCCCGTCCCCGTCAAGCTTATCGTCTGAGGCATGTTGGGGCCATTGTCATAGAAAAACAGGGAGGCGTTACGGGGCCCCGGGGAGGACGGCGTAAACGTCACGCTAACCGTGCAGATGCCGTCCGGCGGGAGCGTGTTTCCCGTGCAGCCGTCGGCGCTCGTGGCAAAGTCGCTGGCATTCGCGCCGCCCGACGCGAGCGCGGTCAAGCTCGCCGCGGCCGTCGTGAAGGAGATGGTGAGGTTGGCCGTGCCGGTGTTGGTGGCGGTCACCGTCTGGGGTGCGCTGGGGGTGCCAAGGCTCTGCGTGCCGAACCCAAGGCTGGTCGGGGAGAAACTTACTGAGTACGCCCCGCCACCGGGCAAAATCTTCGCCACAAATGCGTCCTCGACGCCACCGAATGTCGTCTGAAGCGCGCCAGTAGTGGTGGGGAATTTGCTCGATTCAGTATTGCCAATCACGTAGGTGTTTACGGAGGAGTCTCTGGCGATGCCCAAGCCAACGTCAGTGCTACTGCCGCCCAGGTAGGTGGAGTATACCAGGGTCGACCCGGCAGAATTTAACTCCGCCACAAACGCGTCAATACCCCCTGCATTCGTCGCCTGAAGCGGGTTAGCGATTGGGAAGTCAGTCGAGCTGGTCCGCCCCGTTACGTAGGCGTTTCCGAAGGAATCGACGGCGATGCCGTAGCCAAGGTCCCAAACACTTCCGCCCAGGTAGGTGGAGTAGATTAGGGCCGAGCCGGTCGAGTTCAGTTTGGCGACAAACGCGGTTGGGTTGCTTGATGCTTCGACAGCGTAATTATATCCCTGAAGCGGGTTAGAGAGGGGAAAGTCGCCTGAGGAAGTCGATCCCGTCACGTAGGCGTTGCCCGAGGAGTCGACAGCAATGCCGTAGCCAATGTCCTGCCCACCGCCGCCCAAGTAGGTCGAGTAGAGCAGGGCCGAGCCGGTCGAGTTCAGTTTGGCGACAAACACATTCTCCCAGGGTGAGGCTAACGATAGGTTGGTCGCCTGAAAGGGGTTGACGGTCGGGAAGTCGGTCGAGGTGGTGTACCCCGTTACGTAGGCGTTGCCGGAGGAGTCGATGGCAATGCCATAGCCATAGTCGGTGCCACTGCCGCCCAGGTAGGTGGAGTAGACCAGCGTCACTAGCGGGGTCGGCGAGGCGATGAAATTCAACTTCGCCACAAACACGTTATAGTTGCCCTGGTTAATTAGCTGAAGCGGGTTCATGGTCGGGAAGTCGGTCGAGTTGGTGTACCCGGTGACGTAGGCGTTGCCGGAGGAATCGACAGCGATGCCTTGGCCATTCTCCGTGGAGCTGCCGCCTAAGTAGGTGGAATATACCAGGCCCGATCCGCCAGGGTTTAGCTCCGCCACATACGCATCTTGGGTGCCATCCAAGGTGGCTTGGATGGGGTTGACGGTGGGAAAATTATTCGATGCAGTGTTGCCCGTCACATAGGCGTCGCCAAGGGAATCGACGGCGATGGCGCTGCCATAGTCCGCATTTTTACCGCCTAGGTAGGTGGAGTATACCAGAGCTGAGCCGGTGGGATTCAGTTTCGCCACATACGCGTCCCAGGAACCACCTAAGGTGCCTTGAATCGGGTTGACGGTCGGAAAATTTGTCGACTCCGTGCTGCCCGCCACGTAGGCGCTGCCGGTGGAATCGACGGCGATGACTTGGCCATACTCATAAGAACTTCCGCCCAGGTAGGTGGAATAGCCGAGCGCCGGGTCAATCACCAGGGCTCGCTGGGGGTCGTACCCCGGCACGCGGAAGGCCACCTGATTGTTGCTGGCCAGAACGAACGTGCCGTCG
>JBEKNU010000278.1:0-10232 GCA_049522495.1 Terriglobia bacterium | reverse complement strand
TGAGTGCGGGCATGACGACCGATGTGGCGATCCGCCTCGGACGGCAGTTGGAGAAATACAGCCTCTATTTCTATGAAGAGCCGGTCGACCCGTTTGATGTGGAAGCTCTGAAGAAGGTATCGCAGCATGTGGACATACCGATAGCGGCCGGAGAACGATTGTACGCGCGCTACGGATTCAGGCGAGTTCTCGAAATGCACGCCGTGGATATTGTCCAGCCTGATGTCGGGTCTACAGGCGGAATCCTGGAGGCCAAATACATCGCGGCCATGGCGGAAACCTATTGTGCGAGAGTGCAATTTCACACCTGCGGCAGCCCGGTTTCGATGGCGGCTGCCTCACAACTTATTGCCTGCGTGCCCAACCTCGCTATTCAGGAGGTCTACCCGTTCCGCGTTCCGGAGCACTGGGCCATCGTGGACCACGCTCCCGAGCTGGACATCAAGGATGGCTACATGCCCATTTCGAGCCAGCCAGGCTTGGGCGTGGAATTGAATTCAAAGGTGGTCGATCCCTTTTTGTGGTCGGAGTGTAAAGCGAGTTGAGTCGCATGATTATCAAGAATCGCGCTGCGCTCGAAGCCACGGGAGATGTGCCGGCGCGAAAAGTTGTCTTGGAGATCATGGAGGATACCCTTCAGACGCTGGATGCACATCGTATCATCTACGGTTTGTTGCGGGTCGAAGGGGACACTCTCCGGATTGGTGCGCGGCGGTGGGACCTGGCATCAAAACGCCGCGTGATCGTCATAGGGGCCGGGAAGGCGGCTAATGCTATGGCTAGGGTGGTCGAGGAGGCGCTGGGCGATCGCATCTCCGAGGGGCTGGTGATCGTGAAACAGCGGGAGCCGGGCGACAACCTCTCGCGGATTGAGCTCGTCGTTGGTGGTCATCCCCTCCCCAATGAAGAAGGCCTTGCTGCCAGCCGACGCATCCTGGAGCTAGCACACCGAGCCGTACCCGAGGATCTCTTTCTCAGCGTCATCAGCGGGGGGAGCTCCGCGCTCATGAGCTGTCCGCTCCCAGGAATCAGCCTGGAGGATGAACAGCGACTGACCGAGATGTTGCTCAACAGCGGCGCGCGCATTCTGGAGATTAACGCCGTGCGGCGCCACACCTCCGCAACGAACGGCGGACGGCTGGCCGAGATCATCGAGACCGGGGGGGCGGAGATGATCAACCTCATCATCTCTGACAGCTTGGGGGCCAAGCCGACCGTCGATCCGGCAGAGCCGGCGCGACATTTCGGGACGCCCGTTGCACCGGACGGCACCACGCTTCAGGACGCCCGCAACGCGATTGAAAAATACCGGCTGAAGGGGCGGATCCCACGCGCCATTCTCCACTTTTTGTGGAATGCCACTTGCCAGAACGAAACGCCGAAAGCCTTCGGAGGACGCATTCATCAATATGTCCTGGAGCGGCCCGCAAATGCCTGTGCGGCAGCCAGCCGCGCCGCTGAGGAGCGGGGCCTCCATGCATGCGTCCTGACCACGGTCTTAGAGGGCGAGAGCAGCGTGGCGGGAACATTTCTTGCCTGTGTTGCCAAAGAAGTCGCTTTGAACCGCCAGCCCGTGCCAGCTCACTGCTTGCTCATAGCTGGAGGCGAAACCACCACTCGCATCGAAGGACCAGCCGGAGAGGGAGGACCTTCACAGGAACTGGCGCTGGGATTTGCAGCGGAGATCGCGGACCGGCGTGGCGTTTGCCTCTGCGCCTTGGATACGGATGGGACCGATGGCCCCACCCATATTGCCGGCGGACTTGTTGACGGCACCACAATGGCGCGGGCCACGGCAAAGGGGCTGGATCCTCATCAATCCCTGCTGGCTCACGACAGCTCGACCGTTCTTCGGGCGGTTGATGATGCGGTTGTGACGGGCAACACGGGCACGAATATCTGTGACCTGAACCTCATCTACGTTTCCAACGAGGGAGGGGGCGTCTGATGCCAGATGACACTATTGTTGAACTGAAGGCTCGAGAGACTTTGGACAGCGAGGCCCGCCCGATGGTGGAGGTGGATGTTTGGACCGCAGACGGAGTGTTGGGGAGGGGTTCGTCCCCCTGCGGGACCTCCGTCGGGTCGCACGAAGCCTTCCTGCTCCGGGATGGTGGCAAGAGATATGGCGGATTGGGTGTCCAGCATGCCGTGCGGAACGTTAGGGAAGTGATCGCCCCGGCGCTGACCGGCCGAAGCGTGGCAAACCAGCAGCAGATCGATTCCATGCTCATCGAACTGGATGGCATGCCGAACAAGTCCCGATTGGGCGCCAACGCCATCTACAGCGTGTCCATCGCCGTGGCACGCGCCGCTGCCGCGACCCTTCATGTGCCTCTCTACCGTTATTTGGGCGGACCCGCACCCTGCGGCCTTCCGGTACCGATGTTTAACATGATTAATGGTGGGCACTACGCCGGCGTGGACATGGCAATCCAGGAGTTTCAGGTGATCCCTGCCACGGCCCGGTGCTATGCCGAGGCGCTGCAGATGGGCGTCGAGATCTATGCCGCCCTGCGCGAAATCATTCAGCGCCGCTACGGGAAAGACCGCCTCTTTCTCGGGCGTTCCGCCGGGTATGGCGCCCCCGCCGGGGAACCTGCGGAGGTCCTGGAGATTTTGTTGGCGGCAGCAGATGCGGCCGGCTACGGGGGCCAGTGCCGGCTCGGCCTGGACTGTGCCGCCAGCGAATTCTACGACTCCGCGACCGGCCGATACCAGTTCGGCCGGAAAGCGATGGACCGCGAAGAGCTCATCGACCTCCTTGCCGGGCTTGCCAAGGCGTACGAGCTGTTCATGATCGAAGACCCGCTGGATGAAGATGACTTCGAGGGTTTCGCCGCCATCACCCGCCGGGTTCCGGCCATCATCGTGGGTGATGACCTTTTTGTGACGAATCTCGAACGGATCAAACACGGGATAGCGCTCGGGGCGGCCAATGCCATGATTTTGAAGCCGAACATGGTGGGGACCATTTCCGAAGCGCTCTTGGCTGCCCGCTATGCCCAGAGCCACGGCTACCTGGTAATCGGTTCCGGGCGGGCGGGCGGAACCGTCGATGATCCGATCACCGACATTGCCGTCGCAGTTGGCGCTCCCTTGGTAAAACTTGGCGCGCCGCGGAGTGGCGAGCGACTAGCGAAGCACAATGCGATTCTTCGGATCGAAGAGGAACTCGGTGCGGCTGCCCGCTTCGCGGGCCCCGAAATCTTTGCCCGAACTTGTGCCCACATAGAGGAGGTCCGATGACCCGATCGATCGCGAAACAGCAGGTGTGCGGCGCCATTGGCGGACGCGCGAAGAAGCCGTGCACGCTCCCTCGTGCTCTCCAGGGTCTTTCCTGGCCACAGCGATTAACGTTGCTGTGGGGGCAGCACTTTCCATCACCAGAAGACCCATCTCCAGGGTATTCCATCTGGATACGGTTGCGCGCGGTTTCATTTTATCCGCTTTTGGCTGGGCGTTTGCGGAATTGCCGGGGTGGGTAAGGCGGGGGCCGCGTATGGCGCCGGCAGTTTCGCGACAGCCGCTTTAATCCAGGAACTGGTTGAGCGGTTTGTCTTAGGCCGTGATCCAGCCCATGTTGAAGCCACCTGGCACGCAATGTACAACCATACCTTTTGGGCCAAGGGTTCGGAGGGGAATTGGAAATTTACAATCTCTACTTTTGGGAGGATCCAGTCGATCCATTCGATGTGGAAGACCTGCAAAAGGTAGAGGAACATGTGCCTGAACTTGATACCAAGAACAGCCGCATGCCGATTTCGAGCCGGCCGGGCCCGGGCGTGGAACTGAATCAAAAAGACGGTCAGCTCGTTTTTGCGGGCGCAGCGCAGGCAGTAAGCTCCATGGCGCAACGCCGAATGGTTAATTGTCGAGCGGCCTCCCATGGTGCGCGGCTGGCGCGCCGCTCGGCCGTTTCACGCGGCGCCGGAATGGCTCCTCCCATCAGCAGTGGGACGAGGGCGTCCCGGGTGGACCAGGGGTAAGCCACACAAACGCCAAGTGCCATAACTCCTATGAAAATCCGCACCCGGTATATGACACTCGCAGTGTTGTTTCTGGTCACGGTGGTGAGTTACGCCGACCGGTCGATGCTCTCGCTCACCGGATCGGCGATATCGAAGGATCTCCGGCTAACTCCCGTGGCGTTGGGATACATTTTCTCCGCGTTCGGCTGGGCCTTTGCAGCCGGGCAAGTTCCTGGTGGTTGGCTGCTGGACCGCTTTGGCTCCCGCCGGATCTATGCCCTAAGCGTCTTCTCGTGGTCGGTGTTTGTGTTCTCGCTGGCGTTCGTAGGCAATTGCACTGCCGCTGTCGCCGCCTTTGCGCTGTTCGCCCTTCTTTTCCTGATGGGATTGTGCGAAGCGCCGCTATTTCCGGCGAACACCCGGATCGTCGCGGCATGGTTCCCGACGGCGGAGCGGGGAACTGCCGCCGCGGTTTTTACCTCCGCCCAGTACTTCGCCGCCGCGTTGTTCGCTCCAATCATGGGATGGATCACTCATGCGTTTGGATGGAAGTACGTATTCTGGTTAATGGGAGCGGTGGGATTTGCCGCGGCCGTACTCTGCGTCAGGTCGATCTACAACCCCCGGGAGCATCCGAAAATCAGCAATTCCGAGCTGGAACACATCGAGTTAGGTGGCGCCCTGGTAGACATGGAACGGCGGGCAAATGATGACATTGGCGCCTTTCGCAGCCGGTGGGAGACCCTCAAGATATTGCTTGGAAACCGAATGCTGCTCGGCGTTTACATTGGGACGTATTGCGTAACCGCCGTTATGTATTTTTTCCTCACCTGGCTCCCGATTTACCTTCAGGCGCGTGGTATGTCGATCCTTAAGGCTGGCGCAGTGGTCGCCCTCCCCGCTCTTTGCGGGTTTTCCGGGGGGATATCGGGTGGTGTTGTTTCGGATTACCTGTTGCGGAAAGGCCATTCGTTGACGTTTGCAAGAAAGGCCCCGATCGTAGTCGGGATGCTGCTGGTGCTTGCCATCATCGCCTGCAATTATGTAAGCGCTCAATGGGCTATTGTTCTCTTCATGGCTGTGGCCTATTTCGGGAAGGGATTTGGATCGTTAGGTTGGGCCGTAATCACCGATGCTGCACCCAAGCAAACCACAGGATTGACCGCGGGCGTCTTTAACACTTTCGCGAATATCGCGGCAATCACCACTCCGATCGTGGTCGGCTATATAGTCCAGGTCACCGGAAGTTTCAAAGGAGTGTTGGTCTTCCTGGCTGCTAACGCACTGGGCGCCATATTCAGCTATCTGCTAATTGTTGGCCAGATCAAGCGCGTGGAGCTTCGTTAGGATAAATCATTATGAATATATCGCTGTTCGTTTCTGATCGGACAGGGGAGACTGGTCGCCGGGGTTACATACGTCCTCGTGGGAGTTGTCGATACCAAACACTCAAAGGGGGCGGCGCGGCGGTCGGCTCACAGAGAACCGCATTCCTGTGCGGTGGGGCTGGGCTGTTTGACACTTGATAGCCTACTCCCGCAGGAGTAAATTTGCCACCGTACAGTGCACACTGAAACCCTGCGGTGGGAAGGTGACTCTAATAGAGCTTACACCTGAGGATAAACAACGAATCGAGGACGAGGAGGGTTGTCGATTAGCCGAAGAACAATATCGGGAGGAGGTGCGCACCAAGTTGCGTGAACCTCCCTCCAAAGCAAATGCCAAATAGCCCAAGAAAGTGTGGCCTATTCGATTCTGTCTTGCCTCAGCTGGAAATGGAGAGAGCGTTCTTCCGTTAAGATAGCGCAGGGGCCGCACGTGAAAAGAGCGAAAGCACTTCAGTGCGGAAGAGAAAGTTGCCATCGTAAGGCGGCACTTGCTGGATAAAGTATTGGTTTCCGATCTGTGTGAGGAACTGGGGCTGCAGCCAACGGTGTTCTACCGGTGGCAAAAAGGTGCGCGTCGGCTCCAATAGAGATACTTCTACCCCAGTGACCGGTCGCGCTTAGGCCTCCGTACGTTTCTATCGGCAATGCCCATTTAGTTCATGAGTTTTAAGCGAACCCAGGGACTTGGTGGTCTCATCATGGATAAAGGGCAAAAGACCGCAAATAAACGAGAGAGTGGGGAATAGGCCTCCACAAGCGGGGGACACGCTGTCTGGGATCGATAAAGTGACAACAAGTCGTTATGGGCGAAAAGACCTTTCGCCAGCGTCCAGAGCGTGCTATCCATTTTCATGTTGTGAAAAGTCGGAGAAAGGGGGCTCCCATGGAAACCCGCAAACGGCATCGGAAGAAGGAAGATTACAAGCTTCGCACGCACATGATTCACGGTGATTTTGACAGCAAGAAGTGGGACTACGACCATCACGTGGTGCCGCCGGTTTCGCACACCACGGCGTACCGTCTGAGCTCGCTGGAGAGGGGCTCGCGCGGCTTTGTGCAGTTTGCCTCGGCCGACGAGCACTTGAGCGGGCACATCCCCATTTACATTTACGACCGGCTGGATGAACCCACGCGCTCGATGCTGGAAGAGAACCTCGCCTACGCGGAAGGCGGCGAGATTTGCGTGACCTTCGCCACCGGCATGGCGGGAATCAGTGCGGCTCTGGGTGGAGTGCTGCGCCAGGGGCAGGAAGTGGTTTCGCACCAGATTGTCTACGGATGCACATACAGCCTGATGACCAACTGGCTGCCGCGTTTCGGCATGAACGTGCACTTCGCCGATTTCCTGCAGCCGGACGCGCTCGAGGCCGGGATCACGCCTGCGACGCGAGTCCTTTATTTTGAGACGCCCATCAATCCCACCATGGAATTGATTGACATTGCTGCCATCCGCCGGGTGGCGGACAAGGCCAATGCCGGCCGCGAGGAAAAGGACCGCGTGCTGGTAATCGTTGACAACACATTTGCCACGCCATTTTGCCAGCGCCCGTTGCACCTGGGAGCAGACCTGGTGGTGGAAAGTCTTACCAAGGGTCTGGGGGGATTCGGCACCGACATGGGGGGCGCGGTGATCGGGCCCAAGGAGTGGTACAACACCATCATGCTGTTTCGCAAGGATTTTGGCGGCGTGCTTTCACCCCGTAGCGCCTGGGGAGTGCTGGTGTACGGCCTGCCCACCCTCTCCACGCGCATGATCAATATGCAGAAGACGGCGACGCGCGTGGCCGAATTCCTGACCAAGCACCCCAAGGTGGCGAGTGTCAGTTACCCGGGCGCCGAAGGCTTTGCGCAGAAAGCGCTGGCCAAGCGGCAGATGATCAATCCCGAGGGCAAATTCGCCCCCGGCAGCATGATGTACTTTGTGCTGAAGGGAGCCGACTCCAAGCAGACGCGCGCGGAAAAGATGGTGGACTACCTCGCCGAGCACGCATACTCCGTCACCCTCGCGGTGAGCCTGGGGCAAATCAAGACGCTCATCGAGCATCCGTTCTCCATGACCCACGCGGCCCTGCCCGACGAGCAGAAGCGCGCCTTCGGAATGCATCCGGAAGGCATTCGCCTGTCCATAGGCCTGGAAGATTGGCACGACATCATCCGCGACCTGGAATTGGCGCTGGAGAAGGGGTGAGGGATGGGGCTCGGGGCTCGCTGGTCTCCTGGGGATGGCAGAGGGAAAGAGAGGAAGGCATGAAAGTCCACAATGTGGTTGGCGGACAGCTCAAACTGGCCAGTGAATCCCAGTTGAAGGAGATTCACCAAGCGGGTTTGGATATCTTGGGACAAATCGGTGTCCGGCTAAGGTCTAGAAAGGCTCTTGAGCTCTTCCAAAACAAGGGTGCAACGATCATTGACCAATCTGTAGTACGGATGCCTAAAGGGATGGTCGAAGGGGCGATCTCAACGGCACCAAGTCATGTACTTCTGGCAGGGCGTAGCGAAGAATTCGATCTTCATCTGGAGAAACATCGCGTCTATTTAGGAACCGGAGGGGCGGGGGTTAACGTTTATGATGTTCAGAAGGGAGAAACCCGGCCGGCCCAATTGTCTGATCTGGCCTCCTTTGCCCGAGTTTGTGACGCGCTGGAAAATATTCATTTCTTCATCAGGCCCATTGAACCTCCCCACCTTCATAAGCTAGAGCTCGATATCCACAAATACTACATTTCATTTGCGAATACCCGGAAACATGTGATGGGGGCTGTTTATTCAAGAGAGTCTGCCTTGAGGGTGATGGAGATGGCAGCCTCACTGGCAGGAGGGATGGAAGCCCTGCGAGAAAGACCTTTCATTTCTTTTAACTTCGCGATGATCAGTCCCTTGAGTTTCCACCCGGAAGCGACAGAAATCCTACTGGACATTGTTCATGCCGGACTTCCTGTTGCGCTTCCTGCGTCTCCAGTTGCAGGTTCCACGGGACCTGCCAGTTTGGCAGGGTTAATGGCCCTAGCTCATGCCGAAGCCCTGGCCAGCATAGTCTTGGCCCAACTCGCCCGTCCGAAGAGTCCGGTACTCTATAGCCCAATTCCCCGGCCGGTCAACTGGGCCTCCATGCATGGTCTCAAAGGTGGAATTGAGTCAGGAATGATGAACGCGGTTATGGCCCAGATGTCATATTACATCGGGATACCCCATTATGCCGATGCCGGAGGGACCGAGGCAAGGGCACCAGATATCCAGGCAGGATATGAGGCGGCAGCCAACATCATGCTGGTTGCACTAGCGGGTGGCAATTACATCCACCATGCCGCCGGCCTTGTGGACTCGGATCTAACCGCTTGTATGGAGAAATATGTTATCGATGATGACATCTGCGGCCTTGTCATTCGGGCTTTGCAGGGCCTGTCCATCAATAAGGAAGGGATGGCCCTAGACACCATCAAGGAAGTGGGGCCGGGCGGAAACTTCCTCACCGCGAAACATACGCTGGACAATCTTCGATCCGGTGAGATCTTTATTCCTTTGTGTGCTTGCCGAAATGACTCCGTCCCTGCTTTGGACAAGGCGACCACCCGGGCGAAAACTATTTTGGCAGCCCCCCAACCCGTTCTCATCGATGATGAGACCGACAAACGAATCACGGAAAAATTCGGTATCAGATTTGATAGGAACGGCAGACATCTATCATGAAGACACAAGGTCCTCCCATGGATCCAGTGGATAAAGCATCAAGAAACGCTGGGCGAGAAGACTGGCGTAGATAGATTTTGACCTGCGAAGATCAAGTTTCAAAATTGTTTGGGAGGAGGGTTGGGTTGATTATTGACAGTGGAGGAAAGGCTTATAAGATACGGTTATGGGCAAACAGTTTCGGAGTTGCGATTTGAATCAGGCCTACTTGCTCCCTCCATCCCCGCAGGATTGGCTGCCGGAGGGCCATTTAGCGCTGTTTGTGGCGGACGTAGTGGAGGCATTGGACCTGTCGGCGATTTACGCGAAGTACGAAGCGGGCGATGGGCGGGGGCAGGCGGCGTACGATCCGCGGATGATGGTGCGGGTGCTGATTTGCGGCGACTGCCGAGGGGTGGCGAGTTCGCGGCGGGTCGAGCGGCGAGAGCCGGGCACGCGCTCGCGACCAAGGCAAGGCGCTGGCGGGCAAGAGCACGCTGAACTGGCTGGAGTTGACGGCGGAGGTGAAGGAGGGAGAGCGCTACAAGAAGATCGGGCTGGATTTCGCCGCCGTAGATTGGCTGTTGGGATAGCTTCTTATCCAGACGCACAACGAGCCCCCAAAGCAGATCATCCTGGACCTGGACAGCACGGACGACCCGCTGCACGGGAAGCAAGAAGGGCGATTCTTTCATGGCAATTATGGGCACTACTGAAACCTCCCGTTGTACATCTTCTGTGGGGAGCACCTGCTGTGCGCGCGACTGCGCCCGGCGAATATCGATGGCGGGGCGGGAAGCGTGGAGGAACTCGCCCGCCTGGTGAAGAAGTTGCGGCAGGCGTGGCCGGAGGTGCGCATTATCGTGCGCGGCGATTCGGGTTTCTCCCGGGAAGAACTGATGGCTTGGTGCGAGGCAAACCAGGTGCATTTCGTCTTAAGTTTGGCCAAGAATGATAGCTTGCGTGCGGAGATTGCGGCGGAACTGGCACAGGCCGCCGAGCAATACCAACGCAGCGGCTAGGCGGTGCGGATCTTCCAGGAGTTCAGCTATCAAACGCGCGAGACCTGGTCGCGAGCGCGGCGCGTGGTCGCCAAGGCCGAGCATTTGGAGAAGGGCGCGAACCCGCGCTTTGTGGTGACCTCGTTGCCGAGCGCGGAGTGGGCGGCACAAGCCCTGTACGAGGAGCTGTACTGCGCGCGAGGCGA
>JBEKNU010000277.1:0-10240 GCA_049522495.1 Terriglobia bacterium | reverse complement strand
GGCTTCACCGGGGCGGGAAGGAGTCTAATCCCATGAAATGCGCCAATCACCCACTCAACGACGCCTCCGCTTATTGCGGGCAGTGCGGGCGCTCACTCTGTAAGGACTGCAGACGCGAGGTAGGCGGGATGGTTTACTGCGAAAGTTGCCTGTCGGCCCGCTTGCATAGCCCTCTTTCACCTTGGGGGGGAGTCGGGAACGGGCCCAGTCCCGGTTTGGCCCTGGCCCTGGGATTTATCCCCGGCGTGGGGGCCATTTACAATGGCCAAATCACTAAGGCCATCATGCAGGTCCTGATCTTTGGTTCCCTCATCGCTCTGGGTGACCGCGTCCACGGCCCCTTGGACACAATCTTCGGGCTTGGTGCCGCGGCCTTCTACTTCTATATGGTGATTGACTCGTTCCAGACCGCCAAGGCGAAGTGTGCTGGCAAGCCTGCGCCGGAGTGGTTTGGCTTGGGCGAAATCAAAGTGAACGCTCCGATTGGAGCCGGGTTGCTGATCGTAATGGGCGCTCTCTTCCTACTCGACAACCTCGGCGTGCCGGTCTTCAACCAGATCAGCAAGTTCTGGCCCATCCTTCTGATTGTGGCCGGTTTCCTGCTATTGCAGCGCCGGCTCGGTGGGCCTACCCACCCCCAACCTCCGGCTAGCCCGGTCCCGCCCGAGAAGCCAGGCGAAGGGCCGAGCAATATTCCCGGCCCCAACGGGCTGTAGGGGCAAGGAGAGCAAACATGGCAATCATCGGCATTATCGTGGGGCTCATCGGCGCAGCCGTGGGCATCGTGGTCGGTGTGGTGGGTGGCCTGGTGGGAATGGTGTTGGGGTTATTGGGGGGCTCCCTCGGCCTGCTGGCCCACCTGTTCCCTGCCGTTCTGATCATATTAGGGATCATCTGGTTGGTGAAGGGATCGAACGCAAGAAATGTGACGGGAGTGCGGGCAGACGGTGGAGGTCCCGCTCCGCCGCACAGCCCCTGCAACCCGCGGTAAGGTAACCGCAGGCCCAAGCGTGAATTTCGAACTACCTGGAGGAAAGTCATGCACCTAAGTCCGTTTATGATCCCCCTCGGAGCCTTCGTTATGGTCGTGTTGATCGTGGCCATCGTTTCCATGAGAAAGATGCGTGAGAAAGAGTTGGAGGCGCACCAACAGCTCCGCCAACAGGAAATGGAACACGAGCGGAAGATGAAAGAACTGGAAATTGAGAAAGCCAAATTAGAGCTGGAGAAAACACGCGTAACGAAGAACGGCTGAAACAAAACCCCGGCGCGGATCAATTCGAACGCGGTATTGCAGTTGGAGGTGTGAAATGGTAATTCCTGAGGAACTCATCCCCATCGCGGGGATGCTTATGGTGCTGGGAATCGTTGCCATTGTCTTCTGGTTCAAGGCGCGCGATAAAGAGCTGCAGTACCACCAGGACCTGCGCATTCGGGAGATGGAACACCAACGCAAGATGAAAGAGCTTGAAGTCGACCTGGAAAAAGCCAAAGGACGTTCTTCCAGCGGCCAAGCCGCGTGATAAGGGTGCGGCCGCACAGGCAGGCGGGGAGGTCATTGCCAATGTCACCGTTCCTCGTTCCTCTGTCGGTGTTCGCCATGGTCGTGCTGATCGTGGCCATCGCCGAGGTCACCAGAGTTCGCGATCGCGAATTAGATGTTCACCAGAAGCTGCACGCGTTGGAGATGGAGCACCAGCGCAAAATGCGGGAACTGGAGTTGGCACTCGAACGTATTAAGCAAGGGAACTAACGCCACCGCGCCGTGCGGGCGGGAAGCATAGGAAAGAAATCATGGGAGCAACACCTCCATCACCGGTACACCATCGAGGCGGACTCATGTTTCCGGTTCTCCTCATCGTGCTGGGAGGGATGTTTCTGCTGGATCAACTTGTGCCCGGTTGGGGAATCAACAAGACCTGGCCGGCACTACTGGTAGTGATCGGGGTCATAAAGCTGTTGGACGTAACCCGGCCGCCGCGCCCTCCTGAAGGGCCAAGGATCTAGGAAGCAGTAAGCAGCAGGCAGAATCGGGTTGCGGGCAGGAGGGCAGTGGGCAGAGTCGAAACGCGAAATTCGCAATTCGAGGCATAGCGCGCGAGTTTCGAATTTCGATTTTCGAGCTTCGCCTTTCCTGGCGTGAGGCAAATATGAGCGTCTATACCTATCGTCGCGGATCAATTTTCTGGGCGCTGACCCTGATTGGCGTGGGCGCCATTTTCCTTTGGCAGAATTTCAACCCCTCCGTCCATCCTTGGCAGCTCATTGCCAAGTTCTGGCCCATCCTCATCATCTTCTGGGGACTTTCGAAGCTCATCGACTACGTGCAGGCGCAAGCCCATCCGGAGACGACCCCACCCCCGCTATTTTCCGGCAGTGAGGTGGTAATGCTGGTCCTAATTCTGGTCATGGGCACGATCGTTTCCAAGGTGGTCCTGCACCCCGTGAGAGATTGGGGCTGGCATTTTGACGACGATGAAATTTCCAACATGTTTTTGAATTCCTTCACGTATGACCGGACCCTTTCCCAGCCCGTCAAGGGCGGATCGCAACTGGTGTTGGAAGAGCAGCGCGGCCCCGTGCAGATTCGTGGCGCTGACCAATCCACCATCGACGTGACGGCCAAGGAATCGATCCGCGCCGATAACGAGAGCGCGGCCAAGAAAATGTCAGACGATTTGAAACTCGAACTGGTGGAGGAAGCCGGGCGCTACCTGCTGCGTTCGAATCGACGGTCTCTGCCTGACGACGGCGGCCGGGTCACGCTCGACCTGAACCTGCTTGTTCCCAAAGCCACGAGTACCCAAATCACTTCGGAGCGCGGCGATATCCAGGTGGACGGCTTGCACGGCGACCAAACTCTGTTTACCGAGCACGGCGACGTGCGCGCCACCAATATCGAGGGCTTAGTGAAAATCCACAAATCCGGCAGCTCCACGGAAGTCCGCGGTGTGAAAGGCAGCGTGGAACTCGACGGTCACGGCGATGAGATCGAGGTCGGCGACGTTTCCGACACCGTCACCGTCCACGGCGAATATAACGGCGCCATCCAGTTTCGCAATGTCGGCCAAACGTTGCGTTTCGAATCCCAACGAACGGACATGACCGCGCAAAAGCTCTCCGGGCGCCTGGACATGGAGATCGGCTCCCTCGACATTAATGGCATCGACGGCCCCTTCGACATTACCACCCGCCAGAAAGACATTACTGTCAACGAATTCAAACACACCCTACACATCAACGACAGCAACGGCCAGATCACCCTTCAAACCTCCACCCCGCCCACCCACGATATCCAGGTGGAATCTAAAAACGGCGCCGTCGAACTGACCCTGCCCCCCAGCTCGAATTTTCAGATCGAAGCCAGTTCGCGTCACGGGGAAGTGGAATGCGACTTCTCCGGACCGGGTTTGACAGTGACAAGGGAAGGCGGCACACCTTCCATTTCTGGGAGCTACGGCAAAGGCGGGCCCATGATCCACATCAGCACCGACTACGGCGCCATCCGCATTCTGCGGACCGGTTCACAACCCCCCGCACCACCCGCGCCGCCGGTGCCCCCCGGCAAAGCCCAGACGACCTGGAACCGCCAGGAGCGTCCTCCGCGTGCTGCGCATCGGCAGCACTCCGTCCCGCGGCAGCGGTTGAGAATCACCGATGCCGCCTGATTGCCACGCACCTGCCCCGCACGCAGGTTGGCGATTCAGGTGAGTTCTTGAAGTAGCCCAGTTACCCCGCCACGCGCTGGAGAGTCTCGAAGAAATCCGGAAAGGAAATATCCACGCAGGAACTGTCTTGGATGACGGTCGTGCCTTCCGCCACCAGGGCGGCGATGGCAAAGGCCATGGCAATGCGGTGGTCGGCGTGCGGATCGATTTCCGCGCCGCGCAGTTTCTGACGTCCGGCCACGCGCAACCCGTCGGGAAACTCCTCAACCTCGGCCCCCATGCGGCGGAGGTTTTCTGCCACGGCCGCCAGGCGGTCGCTCTCCTTCACACGCAGTTCCGCTGCGCCCCGAAACGTCAATCCCTGGTCGGTTTGTGTGCCCATGACGGAAAGCACCGGTAACTCGTCAATCAGGCCCGGCACCAGTTCCTCGGGAATCTCACCGCCGGAGAGTTGGCTGGAACTGACGTGTAGGTCGCCGAGGAGTTCTCCATTGAGGATTTCGAGGTTCACCACCTTTACGCGCCCCCCCATGGGAACCAGCAGGTCGAGCAGCGCCGTGCGCGTGGGGTTCAGGCCCACGTTGTGCAGCATTAAGTTGGATTCCGGCGCCATGAGCCCGGCCACGATGAAAAACGCCGCGGAAGAAATGTCGCCGGGAACGTAAAATTTTTTCCCTTCCAAGCGCGCGCGGCCGCGTACGGCGATGGTGCTTTGATGGCGGCCGATGTCCGCTCCCATCTGCTCTAGGGCAATTTCCGTATGGTCGCGCGTGGGAAGTTTCTCCACCACCGCCGTTTCGCCCTCGGCAAAAAGGCCCGCCAGCAGGATGGCGGATTTCACCTGCGCGCTCGCCACCGGCATCTCATAGCGAATCGGAGTAAGGTGGCCGCCTTCAATCTCCAGCGGCGGGCATCCCCGGTCGGCGGTCTTGATGCGCGCACCCATGAGGGTGAGCGGATCGGCTACTCGCTTCATGGGGCGGCGCGAGAGCGATGCGTCACCCACCAGCACGGAGAGAAACGGCTGCCCGGCGAGAATCCCGGAAAGCATGCGGATGGTTGACCCGGAATTCCCCGCGTCGAGCGGCGCCGACGGCGCCCGCAGACCAGCCAGGCCGAGGCCCGCGATCTTCACCACGTTGTCCTTGCGCTCGATCTTGACGCCCAGCGAATTCAGGCAGTCGAGCGTGGACCGGCAATCAGCGCTCGAGGAAAAGAAATGGATTTCGCTCGGCCCTTCGGCAATGGCCGCCAGCATCGCGTAGCGATGAGAAATGGATTTATCCCCGGGGAATTGCGCGGCGCCTTCCAGCTTCTTCGCGGCGCTCAGTTTTTTCGACTTCGAACCAAACAAACCCATGATGAAGTTCCCCAACTATAGACTATCAGACAGTTCGATGGGTGCGGGCCTAGTTCCTGGGCGGCGTCAGATAGCGTTGACCATCCAGCCAGTGCTCGCGCATGATGACAACTTTCTTTTGCATATCGTCGAGGAGGTTCGGCCCGTATAGAAATGTCTCCTCGTCCTTGGAATTCCGGGCGCGCGCGATCAGATCCAAGCCGCCGTTAGCAAGCAGTTCGAGAAGTTCGTTGGTGTTATCCAGTTCGTCTCGTTGGATCTCATTCCAGAGGAGCAGGTCGGGATCGCTTATTCCTATCCGGGCCACGAGAATTCGGGGCGGCGCGGCAAGGGCTTCCTTGTGGCGGTCGCGAATCAACTGGGCGCCGTAAAAGTTGTCGGTGCTGCGAACGGCGCTGGCCCACAACCGGATGGAAAGCGCCAACTGATGAAACCATGCGGCTTCCGGCGCGTCACTTGCCACCTGTTCGAAGCGCTGGGCAGCCTCCAACGCTGAGCCGTGCACGGTCTGATACATGAAGGAGCGATACATGCCTGGGCCGATCCGCCGGTCACCCATCGCCGTGTTGTAGTCAAGGCGGGCGTCCTGCTCATCGACGCTGAAGACATACGGAAGAAAATAAGATTCCTCTTCCGGCGTGAGGAGTTCCGGTTTGATGACGAGCGGGCGGGTGAGGAGGCGGTTGGTGGCCGTGTAAGCATAATCCTGTGGGAGCACAACGTCGCGAAAGTTCCCGCGCGAATAGATGCGAAAGGATTGCTGCACCAGGTTGAACGCTTCCATCACGCGATCGGCGTTCTGCTCTCCCGCCCAACGAGCCGCCAGAGTGTGGGCCCTCTGCTCGCGGTTAAACAAGCCGCGGGCCGGCGAGCGCAGGGAATCCTCCACCAGGTCCACCAATCGTTCCACCACGGGTATCGATTCGTCCGTGCGGAAATACCACGACTGGCAGGTGTTGATGTCAACCTCGCGAACCTCCGGATCGGATATGCGCTCCAGGGTTTCGAGCAATGCCGCGACGTCAATGATCCCCCGCACGGGATAAGCTTCCCCCACCCGCGACTTTACGACGATCCTGGACTCTTCCGTCGCTGCAGACGTGCCGCCGAGCCGGAGTGAGGCGTAAGAAGGCAGAAGCGGCTCGATGCGTGCCACGTCCTCGGTGGGGAAATTCCCCGCCTCCACGATCCGCACCGGTCCCCCTCCCTTCCTGGCTCCCCGGTCCATGGCCTCGAGGAGACCTCGAACGCGCTCTCCGGGATCCCGTCCGCGGCAAAAGTCAGGACCGTTCGCCCCCGGATACAACGCTTTGAGCCAGCAGATTCCCGAGCCGGAGTCGTTGTTCCAGGCTTCGATCGCCTGAACCATGGGCGCGTTCCTTTTCAATTCTGCCGTCATCCCCTCGATCATTTCGAGGGTCTCCGGCTGGTCCACACACCAGGCAAACGCTTCCTGGCCGCTGCGCACCGGATTGTCCACGCGAGGGCCGCGGAGGTGCGGATACTGCCGGAAGAAACTCTCCGGCAGCATTTGTGTGTTGGTACCCGAGAAGACTGCGTCCAACTTGAGTTCCTTGAGGATGGCCACTTTCGCCAACAGGAGTTCGCGGTTCTTGGCAACCCACTCCGCCGGCAAATAGGGAGCAAGCTTGGGAGGCGGAAAGAACGCCCACTCCGTAGCCATATAGGCGCCGTATTGATGCCAGGGACTCCGCACGCTCACCGTGTGCACAGGGTTTCGTTCAGCAAGCACTCCCAGATCCACTTGAACGTTCCCATAGGCTTTCAAGCGCGCGGCGATTTGCGCATAAGCGCGAAACTCATTCAGATCGCGGATGGAGTTGTGGAAGACAAACGTTTTGTCGACGCCAGCAGTTGCCTTGCCATTCGGTTGGTTGCCGGCCGCGACAACCATGCCTTCCTGCGTCGCAGAAGTGAGCGCCAGCGCCAAGAGTAGAAAACCGGCTCTTGACGGCGATTTTAACATGGGAAGGCCCCCCTTCTTTTCTGCGTCAACGTGTGTATGCCCATCACGGAACCTGTGAAAAAGAATTCTGGCATGACTCATCCTGATCCCGCCCCGCGGTTGGCCGCGAGCACTGACTCATGCTGCTTTCCGCCTCTGCGCCGCCTTCTGGCCGTCCGGCTTAGGGACGAATATATCCTGCCGCTCGAGCCCGCACTGCTTGACCATGGCCAAAGCGTACTCCATCCGTCCTAAATTGGGGTCGCTGTTGTTGGTGCCAAAGGAGAATTTTACCCCCGCGCTTTTCGCGCGCTGAATAAATGCCGCACTGGGAATCCGGTAGCGGTTGTTGATCTCAATTGCCACGTCGTTGGCTTTGGCGGCTTCAATGACCTTCTGCATTCGTTCCGGAGTCCACAGGCGATCATAGTCGGGCGCGAGGGGCTCCGGCAGGAAAGTAGGGTTGGCGTGGATATCGATGGGCTCGTGACTGAGGATGCCGACGATGCGGCTGACCAGCGTTTCCATGAATTGCTCAGGGTCGGAAAGATCGCCTCTCTCTTCGGGAATCCACAAACGCCTGCGCAGGCCGTGGTCATCGGTGAATGTCATGCAATCGGTGAAGATGTAATCAAACTTGGCAATCGTTTCCCGGGAAAAGAGAGTCACCCACTCGCGGCCCTCTCCCTGCAACCCTACGAAACAGGGCTGGCCCTTCATGCTGGCCAGGAAATCCAGCACGCCGGCATCATTGGTGATGGGGAATTTCAGCCCGCCGTTGACGGCGATGCCATACATGATCCCCAGCCGGCGCGAGTTGGCCAGCGCTTCCTCCAGGGTCAGCCCGCCCTTCAGGTGAGTGTGGTAGTCCACCACGGGATAGCCTTCTTCGTTCATTTGCAGCAACTGGCGGTAAACGTCATCCACCCGCGGCAGTTGCTCGGGGGGCGTCCGCAAGTCATCGGGCAGGGGATTAACCACCAGATTGCGGAAGTACACCTTGGGTTGGGAGTCACAGCATTCCAGGGCGAAGGCGCCGCGGCCGAGCTTTGGCACCGCAGAATTCGCCGGCGGGTCAGGCTCGATGTAATCGACGATCTGCGTGCCGTTCAGCCAAACCTGCACTTGCTTGTCGCGCGCCTGAACGCGCACCCGGAACCACTCGTCGTCCTTTACCAGGGCTTTATAGATATTGCGGATGCCGTAAAGCGAGCCGCTCTTTCGGAGGTCGCGATTATCACCCTCGCCTGCATGGGTGTTATTGATTTGCACCATGAAGCCGGTTTTCAGCGGGCCGTGCGATTGAAATTGCGTGTGAAAATGGATGCCGGAGCACGCACCCGGCTGCGTCAGCACTTCCGCCTTCAGGTCGAAGTTTTTGAAATTTCCGTTCTCTCCGCGGCCGGTGTAGAAAAGGTGCGCGCGTGGTCCAGCGGCCACAATTTTCCCGTCCTCAATCTGGAAGGAGTGGCGGTGCTCTCCGGCTTTCCAGCCGTCAAGCGAGTGGCCATTGAAGAGGGGCGTGCCATCGTCCGCCCCGCGCAATGCGGCGGGTAGAACCAGCAATGAAGCCAAAAGATTGCGCCGGGAAATTGAAACCATGGAATCGTCCTTTCAGGACAGCAGGTCGGGGGACTGCCAGTATAAACGTACGCCATTCAGACGCCTAATCTCGCCACGCTGAGCAAAACTCTCACCACAGGGACCACCGAGAAAAGCGAGAGTAGCGCAGACCTCCGCCTTTGAGGTCTGCGGCTCTTTCTTAGATTCACGGTCCCCCCGTCTTTTGGGTTTCCGGTTTTACGTACGGAAGATCCGCAGACCTCAAAGGCGGAGGTCTGCGCTACGTTGGCTTCAAAGTACGGAGCACGCAGAGGTAGTCGACTTCAGATCAGCGGGGTAAGGCGGACCTTCCGGAACTGCACCTTGCCATGGTCGCCCTGGAGCATAATCGGGCCAGGCCCTTTTTCATTGGCGTCGAGTGCGCCACCCGTTATCCCGGGCACCTCACCGTTGTCGATGATCTTTACTCCGTTCATGATCACCGTCACGCGGTTGGCAATCAGAGTTATTTCATAGGTCTGCCACTGCCCCGCAGGCTTGTCCGCTTTGACGGCAGGAACGATGAACCCATACAGGGCGCCTTGGCTATGGACATCCAGCGGGCGGGTGTAGCCGTCCAGTATCTGGATCTCATACCGGCCGCGGAGGTAGACCCCGCTGTTGCTCTCCGGATCCACGTTGAACTCGACTTCGAGTTTGAAGTCGTTGAACTTTTGCTGGGTATAGATGTTGCAGGCATTCTTGCCCTCGTTCATCAGAATGCCACCTTTGACAAACCAGCCCATCGGATGGTGTGGGTCCTGGCAAAGCCAGCCGGACACGTCCTTGCCGTTGAAGAGGTTGATCGGCTTGCCGGGGTTTCTCTTCGGCGGAGTCGCAGGCCAATCCGGCCCGCGCACACCGCTCCACGAAAGCGTCTGCCCATTGACGAGCGCCACTCCCACCAGGCCCCCGTCCTTCACTTTGGCTTGCCATACCTGCTGAGTTTGCTTCGGCGGTTTCCCTTGCGGGTATTGGAAGCCCAGCTCGCCATTTGCGATCATGACTTGCGGTAGATCGAAGACCGCGCCGCCGCCGGCATTGAAGCGCCCTTTGAGCACTCCCCCGTCGCGCCTTAACTCCAGCCAGCAGTTCCTCGGCAGGCTTGATTTCGTACCTGTCGCGGTGATATCCCATCTGCCCAGGAAGGCGTCCTCGCCTGCCGGGCTTGCAGATGCCCTGACCGGACACAGCGGCACGATGGTCGCCAACATCAAAAGTGCTGCAAATGCACGTGAACTCATAAATGTGCCCCCCCTCATTCCAAGCCGCCCGAAAAGACGGCAAGTTCGCCCCACAAGGTACCCCACTTCCATTCCAATGAAAAGAGTTATGCAAGCCGTGTGCTGGGTGTACAGGCGCAGGATTTTCACTAACAGGGCCGAGTCCAACCGCACATTTGACAGTGAAGGCGCTGAGCGGGGACATGAAACACCGCCAGGGCTGAAATCAGAAGGGAAGCGCGAGCAAGCCTGTAAGCCGAATTCTGTTCCCCGACAAGTCAGGGTGGCGATCATTCCTCTAGCCCCGCGATTGCTCGTGGGGTCCAGCGACCTACCCGAGGGTTGTAGCGGGACGGGCCGCCCCTCCCCTCCTATTTGGTCTTGCTCCGTGTGGGGTTTACCATGCCCCCAGTGTCACCAC
>JBEKNU010000276.1:0-10251 GCA_049522495.1 Terriglobia bacterium | reverse complement strand
TAGGGAATGCCCTTCCAGACGTGAATCTCATCTCCCGAGCCCGCCACCAAGCCGGATTCCGTATTCACAATGACCAGGGTTTGAGCGAACGCCGCCGGCGCCGCCAGGAACATCACAATCGCGTATGCTTGCCAGATTTTAGTTTTCATTTTTGCCTCAATCCGCAGATTGCGCAGATTACACAGATTTCATTTGAGCAATCTGCGTCATCTGCGAATTCTGTGGATTGCTGTGGACGAAGCGGCGGTACTCCAAGGAGGGCGTGCCGAAATTGAGCAACAAGCCCACTTCGTGGCCTGACGCCTTGAGGTAGTTGATGATCTGGGCCTCTTCGATCCCGCCCAACTTGCCCAAGGCCTTCAGCTCCACGATCACGGAACCGAAACACACAAAATCGGCGCGGTAGATAGTGTTGAGTTGTTCCCCCTTGTAAATTACCGGCAAATCGACTTCACGGCGAAAAGGAACGCCACGCAGAGTAAATTCACAAGTCAATGCCTCCTGATACACCGCCTCGAGGAACCCGCAGCCCAGTTGACGGTGGACTTCCATCGCTGCCCCGATAATGGCAAACGTCCTTGAATCCTTCCCGCCATTACCCTTATCAATCTGCGTAATCTGCGTCATCTGTGGATTCCTTTCGTCTTTAGGCCAATTCCATTTCCAGCTTGGACACCGACGCCGGCGGGAAGGCCCAGGAGAAACGCGAGCCCGAGACGCTGGCTGGCTGGGTTTTGGGCGTCACGGCATCAGGATGATCGAAATCATTATGTGCATGGATGTCAGGCGCGGTGAGCACCGTAACCTGCGCGGACTTCGCCTCGCCCCCGCGTAGCGACACCTCCGCCGCGCGTGGTTCGCTGGCGTGGGGGTTCACAACGGTAACCACCAGCGTTTTCCCGTGCAGGGAGGCCGACCCGGCAAGGCCCCAGAGTAATTTCCCTTCCCCATCCGTCGAGGGCCGAACGCCGTTCGGCCCTACGGAAATTGGCGGAGCATCGCAAACCAGGCGCAGCGAGCGTCCACCCTGGTGCGATTTGTACAAGTCAAAGACGTGGAAAATCGTGGTCGCCACGAAGCGGTCCTCCACAGCCAGGAAGAGCGTGTTGATGTTGTTCACCAACTGGGCGTCGTTGCACATTGCCAGCTTGTCGGCGTGGCGATTAAAGACGTCGAGGGTAATGGCAGTCACCAGCGCATCCCGAAGGGAGGGAACGTAGCTGAACAAGTACGCCGGGCCGAGCGCGGTGGTCTGGTGCCAGGCGCCCCATTCGTCCACCAGCAGCTTCACCTTGCGCTCCTTATCATAATCGCCCATGGCCAGCCAGTGTTGGGTCACCAGCGAGTCCATCACATCGGCCTGCCATAACATCTGGTACCAATCGTCGGCGGAATATTCCAGGGAGTCGCCTTTGCCGGTGGTCCCGCAGTAATAGTGCAGGGAGAAACCATAGAGCCGTTCAAGCAGGCGCGGGCTTTTGGCCACCAGGTTTTCCATGAAGCCGCGCGTCCACGACACTTGGGGATCGCGCCCACCCGCTCCCGGCCCCGACCCGATAAAACGCAACTTCAGTCCATAGTCGGGAACCCAGGACGTGAAGCGGCGAAACTCCACGGCATATTCTTCCGGGCGGAAGTCGCCGCCGCAGCCCCAGGATTCATTGCCGATGCCCCAATAAAGCACGTTGTAGGGGTCGCGGCTGCCGTCGGCGGCGCGGGTTTGGGCCAGCGTGGTGCTGCCCGCGGGCGAGTTGCAATACTCCACCCACTCGTCGAAATCGTGCGGGGTCAGGCTGCGAACGTTGGCGGCCACGTAAGGCTGCGCGCCGCAAAGTTGGCAGAAGCGCATGAATTCCGCCGTGCCAAAAGTATTGGGATCGTATTTCTGCGGGCCGGCGGGCGCGTTGCACAGTTGCGTGGTGTTATCCCAGAAATTGGTGCGCACCGGGCGCTGCGCGCGCGGGCCGACGCCGTCGCGCCAATTGTAGCTGTCGGCAAAGCAGCCTCCCGGCCAGCGAATCACCGGCGCGCGCAACTGGCGCATGTGGTCCACCAGCGCTTTGCGGATGCCGCCCACATTGGGAATCTTGGAGTCCTCGCCCACCCAGATGCCGTTGTAAACCACTTCGCCAATGTGTTCTGTAAAGTGGCCCTGGAGTTCCGGCGCAATCGTGCCGATGGGCTCGTCGAGCAGAACTTCCACTAAACCGCTGGACGCCCGCGCGGAACGTGGCGCCAATCCGGCCGCAGCCAACGCCAACGTCGTGGAGAGGAATTCTCGCCTTTTCATGATGACCATCCTCCGGAATGATATCCCTTCGTTTTGCGGCGCTAGGTTATCAGAATCGCGGGCTGGAGCACAGTAAAGACAAATGCCTCAGCGGGCGAGCGGGTGGTTTTCGATGGCGTCGCTGGCCGCGAGGACACCATTTTCCTTTGCAATGTTGTGTGCGACGTCGACAGCACTTGCAGCATAGGTGGGGTCACTAAGCAATGGCTGCAACTCCGAAAAGGCGCGCTGAGCGGTGTAGTGCTTTCGTGGAATCGTTCGCCCCACCCCCAGACGCTGCAAGCGGGCGGCGTTATCCGGCTGATCGAACGCGAAGGGGACGACCAGCATGGGACGGCCCGCAGCCAGGGCTTGCGCACACGTCCCGATGCCCCCCTGGTGAACGATTACCGCAGCCCGCGAGAAAATATTTGAAAAGGGCGCGTAGGGGAAAGCCACCGTTCCCGAAGGAAGTGGTTCCTGAAAGGAATTCCCTCCGACCAGCAAAACTGCGCGGGAACCGAGGCGCTGAACGGCGGCAATGCTCTCGTGGTAGAAATTTCCAGCCGACTGCACTGCCGACGAGCCCAGCGTGAACACCACCGGAGGGGGACCCACATCCAGGAATCGTTCCAGGTCAGGGTCAATTCCCTGCCCGTGCTCGGCTTGGTCATAGAACGGGAATCCGGTGACGAGCGTTTGCGCCGGCCAGTCAGGTTGGGGCGCTCCCATCAGCGGGGAAAACATTGCCAGCACACGCTGCGGCGAGTGTTGCCCCTCAAGAATGGGATCTTGTCCGGGAGGCAATCCCACGGAAGCACGGAAGCGGGTGATGGGGCCAAGCCAGGGTTTGGTCACGACCCGGGCAAGCTTCTTGATGACCCCAAAGAAGGCTGGGCCAAGGGCGCGAAGTTTGATAAACGACGGGTAGGGGGCCATCACCGATGGGTCGAAGCGCGAGAAAAACGACAAGGGGGCAGTGACCGTGGAAACCCAGGGCATTCCGGTCTTTTCTGCGGCAATCTGCGCGGCAAAGGTGATGGGGTGCGTCACGATGAGATCGGCCCCGCGAACCGCCTCCATCACTTCCGCGTAAGCAGCGGGCACCGAGGAATACAGGAGATGGCGAATCAGGTACTCCGGGCCCTTCTTCAAGTCCATCACCCGGTCCATGACCTCGGAGATTTCGACCCCCAGATGCGGCCCCATGGGTGCGAATTTCAAAATCGTTTGCTCCACCTTGGGTCGGTAGAAATTGCTCGTGGCAAGGGTGACAGCATGACCTCGCGAACGAAGCTCAAGCCCAATGGCGATAAACGGGTGAAGATCGCCCAGTGAGCCGGTGGTGGTCAGGAGGATTCGTTTGGCCATGGATTTATCGAATTTCAGCTTGCTGCGGGGGGGGTGGGAGCCAAAAGCCTTTCCAGACCCGCCTGGCGAGCGCGCAATTCCTTCATTTCCTGCTCACCCAATTTCTGCGCACAGCCTTCGACAATGCGCCTTCCCCGCTCAACCAGGGTGCGGCGGTCGTCTGGGTCCGGCGTAGTGACGGCGATGTCACCGAGGGCACGCATCATTCGCAGGCTCACTGCGACATCCGTCTGCGAATACAGGCGAATTTGCTCGAACGCCGAGTCCAACATGCGCCCGAAGTTGCTCCACATGATGCTGACGCGCACCACGCCGGGCGGATCACAAAGCAGCGACGAAGGCGTCTCCCGGGAGGCAAAGCGAATCAACACGCGGCTGAGTTGGTCCACGCAGCTAATTGCCGTGCTGGGGTCGTTGACGGCCGGGGAAATCGCCTTGAGCGCAATGTCCACGATCTGCAAAACACCGAACTCCACGTCCTGCTGCAAGGTTCGCGAGGGGCCGAAGTCGAACGCGTTGCGAAGCTCCATGGTTCCTTGCGCTGACAATCGCTCACCCTTGTACACCCTCAGAAGTGCAACCCCCTCCGGAATGAATTGGCCCACTCGTCTTAAGACCTGGACCTTCACGCTGCAGGACTTCGCCGTTGCCAGCAGCCGCTGGGTGTCGATATAGCGGATGTAACCCGAGGTCTCGGACAGGATCGTCGTTTCCCAAGCACTGGTGTCGATGGGATCACTGTCCGCTACACGCGGGTACCGGCGCGAGTAAGGCATCATGTCATCGATCATGGCCACCGTCTCACTGGCGATGCGATCCACGATTTGATTGACGTTGATGGCCTGCGAGATGTGATGAATGAAGTAGAGGAGCCAACCCACGCAAATGAGCGAAAGCAGCATGGCGCCCAGAACCGTGGCCACAGGCGCAAAGGGTCGGGGCGCGGAGCGCGCCGCCGGAAGCGCTGCCAGGCAATACGAGAAGGTCCCGAGAAAGATGCCGAGCGTCCACTGTGTCACGCGGTCACGAACAAAGCTCACGATGATGCGCGGGGAGAATTGCATCGACGCCAGGGTAAGGGTCATCAACAAAATGGCAAACACAATCGACACCACCGTCATGATGGAGGTGGCAATGTCTCCCAAAATCACCTGCGCCACTTGCGGGTCGGCGTGCGAGGGGAAGATCACGGCGGGGACCCAGGCACTGAGGGCGGGGTCGGTTTCCTCAAGCCAGGAAAGCAGGGCGCCCGCGCAGCCCAGCGACAGCGCGATAATCAGGGGGCGCACCAGAAAACCGCCCCGCAGGTTGTACATGATGTGGCGAAACAGTAAGGGTAGGCGCTTGTTCATGGCCGTAGATTATCAGAGTCGCGACCAGCGGGCGAGACTTACCGGCACGCTTTCCCCGCGTTCGCTCTGGCCGGTCAATAGGAGTACAATGCGCAACTTAAGGCCGACAGCCCGCTGGCCACTCGGTGGCCGCTGGCGGTCCGCACCATTCCGGCCTTTCAGGAGGAATCATGGGGGAAACATTCCTTGGAACCATGCAACAGCATCCTGTGGCATCAAGTTTGGTTGTCCTATTCATCATCGCAATCCTCACACTCGTGCTGAAGTCGATTTACAGTATCGGGCCGACGGAGGTGGGCCTGGTGCGCAAGCGGTTTGGGGCGGCGCTTCCGGAAGACAATCCGATTGCCTTCCAAGGAGAAGCGGAGTACCAGGCGGACTTGCTGATGCCGGGACTCCGCTTCAAGTTGGTCCTGGTTTATGCCGTTACTAAACACCCTTGGGTGCAAGTGCCGGCGGGCCAGATTGGCATTGTCGTCGCGCAGATTGGACACCCTTTGCCCATCGGCGCCAAGTCGGCGATTTACACCGAGGCCTTTGGCAACTTCACCGATCTGCGCGCGTTTGTGGAGGGAGCTGGCCCAAAGAGGATTAAAGGCCAGAAGGGCGTCCAACGCCCTGTCCTCTCGCCGGGAACGCTCGCGCCCATTCATCCCGTGGCATTCCTGGTTATTACCAAGCCCCAGGTCTATGGCGTCCCAGTGTCGCAGGAACTTCGCGGCCGAATGAAGGGGGACCGGCTGATTTACTCCGCATTCGGCCTGGGAGAGTCGGCGCTCGATGTGACGCGGATTGAGCCGCGCGCTACGGAGAGCGGCCATGTGGTGGATATGGTGGGCGTGGTGACCACGTTGGACGGGGATCCTCTTCCCGCCGGCGACATTTCCAGCCGCTTGGGCGGCTTCAAGGACATCGAGGACTTCGAATCCCAAGCCCCATCCCCGGGAGGACCCCCAACGACTGTGGTGAATTCCCAACTCATCGAAACCATATTGGGCAGCAAGAACGATCAGCACAAGTCTTATCAGGATTTCCAGGCGTTTCTGGATAAGGGAGGGAAAATCGGACTGCAACATGACCCCCTCCTCTATGGCGCATACAACCTCAACCCCTTTCTGGTTCGGGTTGAGCAAGTGCCCATGCTGGTGGTCGAGCAAGGCCAGGTGGCGGTAATCAAATCCTATGTGGGTTTGCCCACGCAAGACACTTCCGGACCGGAATTCAAATTCGGAAGCCTGGTAAAACCCGGGCACCGCGGCATCTGGGAAGAACCTTTGCGCACCGGCAAGTACCCCATCAATCCGCGCATCTACCAGGCCGAGATCGTTCCCACCGCAATCCTCAAGCTGGACTGGGCAAAGGGCGTCACCGGCGCGCATGGCTTGGACGCCCGCCTGGAGCCCATTGTGGCCAAGAGCCGCGAAGGCTTCATCTTTACCCTCGACCTTCAGGTGCTCATTCACGTCCCGGATACCAAAGCTCCGCGGGTTATTTCTATGGTCGGCAGCATGTACAATCTGGTAAATGAGGTCCTCCAGGCGGCGTTAGGAAACCACTTTCGCAATAGGCTGGGCATGATGGAGGCTGTCACCTTCATTCAGAGCCGCCAGACCGTCCAGGAGGAGGCGACGACGCATCTCAGTAACCAACTTTCGGAATACGAAGTTGAGACCAAAGGCGTCTATATTCAAGATGTCATTCTCCCGGCACAATTGGTGGAGGTCTTGACCCGGCGCGAGATTGCCAACCAGGAAATTGAAACTTTCAAGATGCAGCAAAAGGCGCAGGAGCAGCGCGTGGCCACCGAGGCGACGACCGGCAAAGCGGATATGCAAAGAGACCTTGCCAAGTCCGCCATCGGCATCGACATCCGCAAGAACAATGCAGACTCGCGCATGCAGGAGGCGCGGGGCGAATCGGAATATATCAAACAGACCGGCACGGCGCAGGCGGACGTCATCCGCGCCCAGGGCACCGCGCAGGCCGATGTGATTCGCGCTCAGGGACTCTCCAAGGCGGAAGGGTTCCGAGCGCAAAACCAGGCCATCGGCGCGGCCAGCACGACCCTGGTGAACATCGCCACCGTGTTGGCGGAAAAAGGAATCCAGCTCGTACCCCAGATTTTAGTGGCGGGCGGAGGCAGCGCCTTGGACGGTCTGGCCGCGACTTTGACAAAAGCTCTGGCAGGTCAGTCGAATCTGATTTCATCGGTGGACAAGCCGGGCAAACCGGCCGCAACGTAGCTTTGAGGGGGAGGGAGTGTAAGGCGGTCCTGTTCGAACAGGCAACAGCTTCTTTATCCCTCCAGCCGCCTCACCTGCCCCGTCGTCAGGTTATAGACGGCCTTGATGATCTCAATGTTGTTGGCGGCGCTTTCCCGCAAAACGATGGGGCTATCGGCCAGAAGGTCGACCGCGCACTGGAGGACGTTGGCTTCCTCGGCCTTGCGCAGAAACTCCTGGGTTTTGCGATCGCCTTTCACCTTGGCAATCGCCGGGGCAATCTTGTCGACCACTGCCTGGAGATTTGATGTCGGCATTTTCTCGCCGGAGGCCGCGGCTGCCACGGGCCCACATTTCTCATGTCCGAGAATCACCAGGATCCGGATGGGGAGATGCTCGACCGCATATTCGATGCTGCCCATCACCAACGCATCCACCACATTGCCGGCCGTACGCACCTCGTAGAGGTCGCCCAGTCCTTGATCAAAAACCAGCGTGGGAGAAACGCGGCTGTCCGAACAGGCCAGTACCACAATCCGCGGCTGCTGGCCGGCGAGCACCGCGCTCCGCCGCCGCGCCTCGTCGCGCACCAGAGGCTTCCCCGCCACAAATCGTCGATTCCCCGCCACCAGGTTCGCCCAAACTTCCTCGGCGGGCGCGAGCTTGTTTTCCGCGTTTCCCGAGGCGTGCGTGGTCATCGGCAAACGTGAGTGCTGCTCGTGCTGCGCCGCGGGCCCCGATGATGCACCGGTCCCGACGGCCGGGCACCCCCAGGCCCCTCCCCCCGCGACCCCAGCTAAAAGCAGGCCGAAACGGGACGCGAACCCTCTGCGCGTACAGTCCATAGAGAACTCCTTCGTGGGGTGTCCTTGAACCCCTTAGCCCTTGAATTGTACAAGTGACGAAGGCCTTTTGCCACTGCTCAGGCTACGGCTTCCCTTCCGGGGAACGGTTTGTTATATTCATCCACCTTCGCCGCACGCATGTGCAAATTCTGCTCGGGCGGTTGCGGAATGAACCGCGGCGAGCTCCGGGAGCACTCCTATTATGACTCCACCAAAAATCCATGCGAACTTTATCAATGGTGAGTGGGTACCTTCAGTCAGTGGCCAAACGTTTGAGAATGTAAATCCCGCCAACCGCAATGAGCTGATCGGATTGTTCCAGAAATCCGAACCCGAAGACATGAACGCAGCCATCACTGCGGCCCAACTGGCGTACAAATCGTGGAAGAACACTCCACCCCCCAAGCGCGGGGAAATCCTGTATCGCGCCGCCACCTTGTTACAAGGGAACAAGGAGAACTTTGCCAGGGCCATGACGCGCGAGATGGGCAAAGTGCTGGAGGAGACGCGGGGCGACGTGCAGGAAGCCATCGACATGACATTCTACATGGCCGGCGAGGGGCGGCGGCTGTTCGGGCAAACCACCACGTCCGAACTCCCCAACAAGTTCTGCATGACAGTGCGCAGCTCGCTGGGCGTTTGCGGATTGATCACTCCGTGGAATTTCCCCATGGCCATTCCGTCTTGGAAAATCATGCCGGCGCTGATCTGCGGCAATACCGTGGTCCTGAAGCCCGCCACTGACACGCCGCTTTCCTCGCACAACCTGGTGCAAATTCTGGAGGAATCTGGCCTGCCTCGCGGCGTGGTGAATCTGGTGACGGGTACCGGCAGCGATGTGGGCAGCCCCTTGATGCAGCACACCGATGTGCGCGCTCTCTCTTTTACGGGCTCGACGGAAATCGGCCGCAAGGTTTCGCAAGCCTGTGCTGCCAGCTTCAAGCACTGTTGCCTGGAAATGGGCGGCAAGAACGTCATCATGGTGCTCGATGACGCCAATCTGGACCTCGCCGTGGAAGGCGCCCTGTGGGGTGGCTTTGGAACCACGGGCCAGCGCTGCACGGCCGCCAGCCGCGTGGTGGTGCAGCATGGCGTCTACAAGGATTTCGTGGACCGCTTCGTGGACCGCACACGCACCCTGAAGGTCGGAAACGGATTGGATTCTACTGTGCAGGTGGGGCCTCTCGTCAATGAAGCTCAGCGGCAGACCGTGGAATCCTATGTCGAGATTGGAAAGAATGAGGGCGCCAGACTTTTGTGCGGCGGCCAGCGGCTTTCCGGCCGCGAGTACGACAATGGCTGGTTTTACGCTCCCACTATTTTCGGCGACTGTGATCCCAAAATGCGGATCGCCCAGGAGGAAATCTTCGGACCGGTCGTCTCCGTCATCCCTTGCAATAGCCTTGACCAAGCCATTGAAATCGGCAACGACATCGCCTATGGCCTTTCTTCCTCCCTCTACACGCGCAACGTGAACAATGCCTTCACTGCCATGCGGGAAATGGAAACCGGCATTTTCTACGTGAACGCCCCCACCCTCGGAGCGGAAACTCATCTGCCCTTCGGAGGAACTAAACAGACCGGCAACGGCCATCGCGAAGCCGCCACTGCCGCCCTCGACTTCTACTCGGAGTGGAAGTCCATCTACGTCGACTATAGCGACAAGCTTCAGCGGGCGCAGATTGATACGTAAGGAGCAAAAGCGTTCTGATTCTTATCCTCGTGTTCCTGGAGGTATTGTTGCCGGAAGGATAAGTCGATTCTGGCGACAGATCGATTGCCGTAAACGCTTGGAACACATACTTACAAATCAGTGCATGCGCCACCTGTGAACAAGCGGGAAATCAAGCCGTAAACCCAGCAGGAGGGAAATTGATGGACCTGAATCGCCGAACGCTACTGGAAACGATGGCCGGTGTCTTGGCCGCGGGCTCGATGCTACAAGCTGCAGAGGTGCAGTCTGTCCTCCTCGATCCTCAACAAGTGCGTCCTGAAACGCACCCGTTTGGGAGCCAGCGCATTTATTGCGACGGCTCGACGGCCGGACTCAAGAGCCTGGTGGTCGGCAGCCTGGTCCTTAAACCCGGCGAGCAGCCACATCCACCACACACTCACCCCGACGAGGAGATCCTCCTGGTCACCGAAGGTACGGGCCAAATCACCATGAATGGCAAGCCCTCAAACGTGGGACC
>JBEKNU010000275.1:0-10252 GCA_049522495.1 Terriglobia bacterium | reverse complement strand
GCGAGGTCCGGATTCGGCCGCCAAGTTCTGGGCGGATGGGAGGTGAGCACGCTTTACATCGCCAATGGGGGCATTCCCTGGCAGATCTATGCGGGGACCTGTACCAACGCCAGCCTGTTCGGGGCCCCCTGCATCCCAGCCCGCCTGAATGGAGTAAACCCGTACACGCAACCGGAGTCCAGTTTTGATCCCAGTTCTGCTACCGGCAACAGCCGCACGCTTCTGAATAGCTTTGCCTTCGAGTCGCAGAGTGTATTCACGACCGGCACCACTTTCGGTCAAGGCCCGCTGGTGTCCGGCGATCTTCGGCAGATGGGGTATGCCAATCAGGATGCTTCTCTCCTGAAGACGTTTCCCATCAAGGAGCGGTTCAAATTTCAGCTCCGGGCCGATTTTCTCGACATCTGGAACTGGCACAGTTTTGCTTATTCGGGCCGTCCGAACGGAGGGTCGCAATTCTCCCAGAACATCAGCGCCGGGAACTTTGGTAAATTGACGGGTAGCCCCTCCGGTCCGCGCGTGATCGTGGCGGCTGGCAAGCTCATCTGGTAAATCTCCGGCAGCCGTATGCTGGAGGTTTGGCAAGTCGCTTCGGTTCTTTGGTAAGCACGATTCATGAGAAGGGTAGCGCGGACCCCCGATTTCGGGGTCCGCGGCTCTTCTTGCGGAAAAACCACAAATCTCCAAGGCAGACGCCTGCCCTCGGGTTCGGGAGCGCGAGTCAAGGGAAGAACCGCGAGCCTCAAAGGCGGAAGTCCGCGCTACGCCTGCTCTCACGGGCGGGCTTTGGTGGCAAGGAGAAGGTTGGAGGGAACAGCCCGGAAGCCGTAACCGATCCGGAAGGGGAGCGGCTTGGGACTCTGCGTCTGGTAGGCTTTCCTCAAGTCCGGCTGTTCCAGCCAGGCGAAACTTCCGTAAGGTCGAACATACTCCCCATACAACTGCACCCGCCAATTCGGCGAGAGGTAGAAGTGGTACGGAACACCCGAGTCGTCCTGCAAGACTGCGGCGCTCTCGGCAAGCACCTGCTTGCGGATGATCGAAAACCCCGGCTGGTGGACCATGTAGGAGGTCGCCTTGAGAAACGTCGTGGATCCCTGGAGCGTGGAGAGGAAACTCAAGAAGGGCGGGTTCTCCTGCAAGCGGGTGTCCGACAGATTTACGGCAAAATAGAACATTTTGTGGACGGATTGGTCGTCGTCATTGCGAAACTCGATTTCCACGCCCTTGTTCCCGTTCCTGCCGGGCGCATGATAGTCGGACGCCCGCTCAATGATCTCGCCGTGGTCGTCGAGCCGAACGTAGCGGAAGCCCAGAATCGTGTGGCCTGACCGCACCAGCAACTCCAGAATCGGCAAACAAAGGCCGTCCGTTACTTGTCCTCGAAACTGGCTGTCCATCTGCCGCGTAATGAAAAAACTCCTTTCCAGTTCCGAGGCCACGGTGGATCTCGTCGCCGTCAAATACTCCGCGAGGTCCTTCTCTTCGATTTGTTTCGGAGTGGGCAGCGTCCCGGCTGGCTCCAGCCCGACCATGACATAGACGGGGGCCTGTGGGAAGAAAACGGTAACCGTGAGAGCGTCGGGACCGCTAAACGGGTAAAAGACGGGCGACATAGCGGTCAGTTGGCGGCCCAGTTCAACCCTCTGAAACATGCGCATCGCCGGCAGGCGCTCACTCGCTTTAGTCCAGGCGCTATCCAATTCCTGCTGGTGGGTCACCCAAGCCGCATTGTCTTGAAATCCGGCTAACGGGCTCCCGGATTGCGCGGGCAGTCCAGCCAGAAATCGCCCGATATCATCGGGGTAACGGTCCTGAGGAATGGGTTCCAGCAGCCGGTTTACAGGAGGTTTCTCGTTCTGTATGTCGGAGGCGTAACTGCAGGGAAGCATCAGCGCCGCTAAGCACAGGCAAAAACATTGGATCCAGGGATGGCGGCGACCGATCTGAAGCAACTCGGGGAATCCTTCTTGAAGTCCGATTTTGCCGGAGATTCCATTATGAACTCCGGCCCAGCCAACAACATATACCAGCCCGTCGCCGAATGCAACCGACCGTCATGATTTGACAGCCATGATTTGATGATGCTCTAACGTTGTTGCTGGGAAATCGTTTGGAATGGTTGGTGTTGGGTTCGTTAACTTATAGCCCAGGGATTCTAACACTTCCTTGACAAACCGAACGGGTAGCTTTATGGTGGAAAGCTGATGGACATGCGCGGCTGTTCTTTACGCGTACTGATGAGGTAGATACCGTGTCAAAATCTCCGACCAATCCACAAATTGATTCAGTTGAAGTGGCCGCAGAAAAACTTTATGAAATTATCGAGGGACATCTTGACGAAATGTCACCCCTGGAACGAAAGAAGCATCTGGACGCTATCGGGAAGTCTCATTCTCGATTGATCTCACAAGATTCCAAAAAGCGCTCATTGCGGCGGCGTACCTCTTATCGCCGGGCTGTAACTTTATCTCGCTAAGAAACTCTTTGAATCCTTCTTCATCTCGCCTCCTAGCATAGTAATTGAACATATCGAGAAGTTGCCGTGGTTTTCGGTGCACCGGAAATTCATCCGCTTCTTGGCTTGGTCCCATATTCTCTCTCCATTATGCACTCCGGCCCGGCCAACAACATATGCCAGGCCGTCGCCGAATGCAACCGACCGCCATGATTTCGGCAAGCGGCGCGTTTATCAGGCCGTATGTTCCGTCGGCTGACGGACAAATCCGCCTCCACCTTGTATCAGCCCAAGGCCCTGGAGTTGTCACCATCATTTGTTCCCCCAGTTTGTCTGCGGCCCGGTATAATGTCTCCCCCATGCCAGATCGCCAAGCCACTCTGGACTCAATCGTCACCTTGCAAGCGAGGCAACGGATTAATAGAACCCATGCAAAAAACCGGACGTAGAGAACTTCTCAAAGGTTTGTTGATGGCGGGCTCCGCGTCGCAACTTCCCGCCATGGCGACCGCAGCCAAAGACCGCAGGGTGGAAAAGGATTTGATCTTTTCGGTATCCGGACTCGATTTGAAGTTTGACACCCGCACCGGAGCCTGGACCGAACTGATCGATCAAAAAACCGGCGCCCTGCTGATGAAGTCTTCGCCGGACTATTCCACCTTCAGCCTTACTGTGGATGGAAAGGAATCCCCCTTTCCCAACCTGCTCAGGCCGCCCGGTGATGATGGACTTTCGGGGGCCACCACCGTAACCGGATTCAAGTACAGCTCGCACACGGTGACGGACGAAGGCGAAGCCACCCTCCTAACCGTGAATTACCGGCAGGGGCAATGGTCGGCGAGCCATGAATATCGTGTCTCCCGCGGCCATCGCCGCGTAGAGAGAACCTTGCGGGTTGGCTATGAGGGGCCGGAAGAGCCGTTGGTTCGACAGGTTGACGTTGTCGTTCCGGATGTCCTCGTGCAGGCCGGGGACCTGATTGAACTTCCCGCGGGGTCGTTTCCACCCTCACTGGTTCCCGAAAAGGTCATCGGGCGCGCCCTGGGGCTGGGCGATCCGAGCATGGCCGCCTTGAGAAACCCCGCCACCTCGCGCGCGTTCTTATTTGGAACTTATTCTGAGACGGAGAACTGCCGGCAAAGGGTTGATGTCGTGGCCGGCGCTCTCCAGCTTCGCTACTCCGTCCGGCTGGCCGCGCGGATGAAGGCGGGCACGGAAGTGGCTTGGGGGCATGACTACTTCTGGCTGATCGAAGGTGATTGGCCAAGCGCGGAGGAGGAATTCCAGCGGCACTGGAGCGCGATTGACGTCCGCACCCCCGACGACCGCCCGCGCTGGGCGGAGCGGCCGGTGCTTTATGAGACGCAAATCGGCGCTGCCCTCTTCGACCGCGGGCAGGTGCAGTTTAACCCCTATCCTACAACCCAGTCTCTTATTGACAAACTGGATTATATCCGCGGTATGGGCTTTAACGCCATCCAGTTGATGCCGCATTCGCCCTGTCCCAACTATGCCGTTTATGATTATTTCGACCCCGTTCAGCAATTCTGCGGCGACGCCGGCCTGAAGACCCTGGTGCAGGAAGTTCACAAGCGTGGAATGCGCATCATCCTCGACTGGATCGTGCACGGGGTCATCGATAAGCAGATTGCGCGGCAGTTGATGAAGCAAATCAATACGGTCGCGGACCAGCATTACCTGCACACGGGCTTGCCGGACTATGTGTTGAACTTCGGCCCCGCCTGGGTGGAATCCGCGCCGGAAGTCAGCCCCTTGCGCGCCCAGCATCCGGAATGGTTCATGAAATTCCAGGATGGCAGCCTGGGATACGTGTACACCTGGGCCTTCGACCTGGAGAATCCGGAGTTGCAGAAGTACATCATCGACGCCCTGAAGTTCTACGTCCACGACTACGACGTGGACGGGTTCAGGGTGGACGCCCCCACCTGGAACTCTTTCCCCAACTGGGACCCCAAGATTCCTTACCGCGCCAGCCTGTCGCAGACCGGGGGCATTCGCCTTTTCGACCTCGCCCGCCCCGCCGTGCACAGGGTGAAGCCCAGCGTGATGTTTTACACCGAGGCCATGGGCTCCGCCTTCCGCCGAATGTTCGACGTGAATTACGCTTATGACGAGCTCTGGATCATGGAGCAATTGCTGGCGTGGCATAGGAACAAGCCGCCGGAGGTGAAACCGGACCTCCGCGTGTCTCCACCCATCCCGCCGGAAGGGCTTACCATGACTGCTTACCTGTTTCGCCAGTGGTTGGAAGGCCGTCGGCGGACGATGCCTAAGGGTTCGATTACCGTTCACCAGGTTGACTCGCACGATTCCTTCTGGTGGCTGCCATGGGGCTACAAGTTCCGGCGACAGCAGTTCGGCCCGGACGGATACCGCGCCTGGTTGTTTGTGGTCGCGATGATTGACGGCGGCCTGATGCAGTATCCCACTGCCGAAGAGGGCAATGAACAATTCACGCAGCGCGTGCTCACCCTGCGGGGGGACCTGCCGGAATTGAACGAGGGCGTTTGCGATTATCTGGCGGTGGAGGTTTCCGATGACGCGGTTTTTGCGGTAAGTTGGGAATCGCCTTCGGGCTGGGCCGTGCCCTTGACCAACCTGGGGCCGTCCAGCCTCGACGTGCGCGTCAGCATGCCGCACGCCCATTTTGCCTGGGAAGAGGATTCGCAATACCTGGTGCAGGATGTCTTCAACCATCTTTCTGTCAACGGCCAGCCGGGGGCCGTCCTCCGCGGGCGGGATTTGGAGAATCTGACATTACGTCTTGGCTCGCTCGAATCCGCGCTTCTTGTAATCCGCAAGATTGCGAGTGCGCTCTAAAAAGAGATGCACGAATGCGCCTTGGACTGCGGCGGCTCGACGCCGCCTTTAAGGCCTCTAACTGACCCAGACTCCAGTTTGGCTGCGCCTGGCGATAATGCTCATGAAGTCCAGGGCGGCGTCGAGCCGGCGCAGTCCAAGATGCCTTTGGCACAGCCATTTTCATGAGGACAGCAAATGTCAGGAATAGGACCAAACCACAAATCGCGCTTATCGCGCCGGAGTTTCCTGAAGAACTCCGCCGCCGTGGCCAGCGCCGCCGCTTTCCAGCGCATCGCTTGCTTCGGTGCGGCGACCTCGGTCGCCGGGGATGAATCTGCGGCGTATCCCTTTAGCATCGACCAAGATCGCCTGCACGGGGCACCCGACTTTAGCTGGTTGAACCACCCCCTAACAGGGGCGGACCGCCTCCAGGTTCAAAAGGGACATTTTTACCGAATCGGGGATCAGGGAGTCTTGCTGAATGGTGGGGAACATCGGAATATCCACCTTTACGGGGTCACGTTGTTCTTCGGCAAAACGGTTTCTGATGCCAGCCTGGCTCCGAAAATCGCCAAACGGCTGCGGCGGCTGGGAGTGAACTTGGCCCGGATTCCCTCCGGCTACTTTGTGGATAAGGAGAAGCCTTTCCCCACGCTGGATGACGCGGGCGTGGCGCGATTCCGGCAGTGGGTGGATGCTCTCAAAGCGGAGGGCATTTACCTCGACCTCATCCTGCACAACACGGGTTACACGTTCAAGCCCACGCGTGACGGCCTTCCTGCGCTTTCGACCAGTCCCGAGGAAATACCCCTGGCCAGCAAAATCTTCATCTTCTACCCGCGCTTGGTGGAGCTCCAGGTTGAATACGCCCGCAAATTGCTAACCGCGATTGCGCTGAAGAACGATCCGGGACTTGCCCTGGTGGAAATCTTCAACGAAGGTTCCCTGCTGCGCGCCTGGCAGACCGGCGACGTGGATCGCTATCTGGCGGGCGAATACGAGGCCGAATTTGCCCGCCAATGGAATCAATACCTCAAGAGCCGGTACGGTGAAACCGCTGCCCTGCGCGCCGCATGGAACCCCGGGGCGGCGGAACTCAACGGCCTCGCCGCCGGTGAATCGCTGGAGGCCGCGAATGTTTCCCTGGTGCGCGCCAAGGATAACCTCACTACCAGCGAGCCTCGGCTCAATGACTTTCTGGAGTTTCTCCTCAGCCGCGACAAGGCCTATTGGGATATGCATCGCCAGGCGGTTCATGAAACGCTGGACCCACTGGTTCCGGTCAGCGCCACACAGATGTGGTACGGCGGCCTGCTGAATCTCGACGCCCAGCACGACATGGATTACTTCGATCTGCACTTCTATGAGGACCACCCTAGTTTCCCCGGCCGTGATTGGGATTTGTCCAATTGGCGCATCCGGGATTCTTCCGCCATCGGCGGCGGGCTGAAATACTGCCTGGACTGTGCCGCCACGCGCGTGGCGGGCGCGCCTTTCACCATCAGCGAGTACAACCAACCATGGCCGAACAGCTACAACGCGGAAATCGATCCCACCATGGCGGTGTTCGGGGCTTTTCAGGACTGGGACTCGCTCGTGCACTTTTGCTACTCTGCCGCCAATCAGGAAGAGCCGCAGCCGATTCCGCGCGGGATGAGTCTTTCAGGCAACTGGGCGCAATTCGCCAACCTCGGCCAGTCAGCGTTGGCGTTCCGCTCGGGAGCGATTCAGGCGGGCAAGCAGCCGCTGGAAATCGCGGAGACCAAAGACACACGGTTGAAAATGGCCCGCATGAAGAAGAGTCACCCCATGGCGGGATGGCTTCACCAAAATACCGGCTATGACGAAACCATTGCCCTGATTCACCCGGTGGGGCTGGTCCGCGCGGAGGACCGGCCCGCCGCGCCGCCGCTGCCGCCCGCGGGGTCGTCGCCCTATACCTCGGACACCGGCGAGATGACCTACCACATGAAAAAGCTGTTTCTGGCGCACGCGCCCCAGGCGGCGGGAGTGTTTGGTTTCCTCGGGGTGGGGAACAAAGTCTCCGCCGGAGCGATCGATTTGGAGCTGGCGCCGGGCGCACGGGGGTTTGTCACGCTGTTCCTCACTGCGCTGGATCATAAGCCGCTCCACGAGTCTCGCCACATGCTCCTGTCGCTTCCCGGGTACACTTACGGAACTCAGCCGGGGAGCGATCCTCCCCGGCCGCAGAAAATGGTTCATTATGATTCTCAAGACGATTGGTGGACTCTCGAGAAGGCGCCCCACCCTCCGGGTAAACCTCCGGGAATCGGCACCGATGCCGTTCCGCCCGCATGGCTCGAACGGGTCGAGTCATTCCTGACTTTGCGGACCGCCATCCGCAAGCTGAAAGTTTTTCCCCTGGACGGTGCGGGCGAGCGCCTGACGGCGCTAGGCGGGAATGACGTTCAAAAGATAAAGGGTGGATTGAAAATTCATCTCCACGCCGACGGTCAGCCGAAATCGCCGTGGTTTGAATTCGCCGCGTCGTAAATTATGAATTCTGAATAATGAAAGGCCCCGGCAGGGGCCAACCGTGAGTAGCCGCAGGTTTCAACCTGCGGACAACAAAGCCCACGGGACCGCCCAACCCCAACGGGGTTGACCTTGCAGCAGAAAGCGTGCCCATTCCCATACCCACGGTCCCGCCGTGGGAACTCAGACTGGTGGATGGAGTGCCTCCAATGCTGAACGTTGGCGCAAATTATGAAAATACTCCCTGCTGCCGGCGGATTCAAATCGTCGCTTGGCTGTGTGCAATCCTGATGGCATGCGCCGTGGTTTGCCGGGGCGCTGACGATGATCTGCCCGCGCCATCCGGAATACTGGAAGCCACCCAATTCGCGGGGAGTTTGATTGGTGTCCAATATGAGACTTGGTTTACACCTCACAATGCGGGCACCTACGAAACCGCCGAAGCCATACCGATCTTGGGCAAGTACAGCTCTTATGACGTCAGCGTGATTCGCAAGCACGAGGAGTGGTTCGAGGACTTGGGCATCAATTGGCTGCTGCTCGATTGGAGCAACATGCTCTGGACGCGCCCGGATTGGGAAAAACACGAGGGCGCCACCCGCGAACTTGAGGAAACCACCGCCCTGCTCTTCAAAACTTATAGCCAAATGGAGAGGGAAGGGAAGCATCCGCCCAAGCTGGTCATCATGCTGGGTCTTCAGAATGGCGGCCGAGTCCCCAACGACGTCGAAAGACTCAACGGCATTATCGCCTGGACGAAAGCGAATTTTCTCGATAAGCCCGAGTACAAGAACTTGTGGCTTTACTACCACGGCAAACCGCTGCTCACAATTCTGTTCAACGTGAGCCTTTCCTGCCCGGCACTTACCGCGCGGACCAGCTCCATCTTGGCGCCGGATTGGACCGTGCGCTGGATGGGGTCACAACTCCAGGCGACGCACGTGGAAAATTGCGGCTTCTGGTCGTGGATGGATGGCACTATCCGCCAACTGGTGACCAGCAGCGAGGGAAACTTCGAGGAAACGGTGGTGACGCCCTCGTGCTTCCCCCTCGGCCACGGCTGGCTTGACCCGAAAGCCACCGGCCGGGATCACGGCGCGCCTTTTCTCGAGAGCTGGGAAGTTGCCTTCGAGACTCATCCCAAGTTCATTCAAATCCACCAATGGAACGAATTTGCCGGACAAACCGAAGGCCAGGGCGCGGGGCCGGCGCATGACATCTACGGCGACGAGTACAACCTGGAGTTGAGCGACGACCTCGAGCCCACGCAATTGGATCACTGCGCTTATCGCGGCTGCGGTGGCTGGGGTTATTACTATATGAACCTTACCAGGGCGATTTTATCCCTCTACCAGGAAGTGACGCCGGACATCACCATCCTGACCCTGTCGACGCCCTTCCAGCCCGTCATCAAAGAGAAGGAGCTTCCTTTGGATTGGGAAACGCTGGGCAATAATCCCAAATCCTACACCCTGGAGTTGGACGGGCATGTGGTTGCGGACAAGCTTCTGCGGAATAGTTACACGCTGTCACTGGCCGCAATTGCGCCGGGGAAGCACCACCTAACCCTGATCGCCCGGGGTGTGCATACTTACTTTGATCTTTCTCCCGCCAAGCTTACCACCCGCTCCAGCCAGCCGCTGCCCGTGACTTCAGAGATTGAATTCACTTATTCCCCCGGTAAATTATGAATCCTGAATCATGGAAACGACTGGCTCGGCTGTGGTTTGACAATCTATCAATGGTTGATAATTCACAATTTACAGCCGCCCGAAGAAGAGCCGCGAACCTCGTGGACAAGTCCGCGCCTGCCTTCGGACATGGTGTCTGCACTTCCGATTTATCGGACATCCTTACCCCCGCCGCAAAAAATCCCTTGACATTTGTAGCCCATAGGCCTTATCATGGTATAGAGGCTATGTTGCACCACCACGAACGCCCCCGCCGCACGCAGGGAGACCCGCATGTCTCTGAGGAAGAAGCCGACGATAACCCAAAAGAAAATTGGCGCCAGTCAGGCTGACGCGAGGCGGTCGCATGGCCTGGCTACTCCCACGGGTGGAGAACTGACCTGCGCTGCGGACCCATCGCCCACCCATCCGCGCCCAGCTCATTTTGAGGGTGGAGGATTCAAGCTTTCGGCAAAACTAGCCGGTCACCAACTTGCCCCTGGAGATCAAACGCCAAACGTGCGAGGATGAAATCCTGAAAATCCCCGCGAGAGGCCAGAATGTTTATGAAAACACAGTACATTAGTGAAGAATTTGGGGAATTTGCAATGGCCACTACAGAAAGTCAAATCTTTGAAAAGAAGAAAGTTATTTAAATATGGAATAGCCTAGTACAATGAGAGAAAAGGTTCCTCCGTGGAATTCGTGGGTAAGGCGCGATAGATCGAAAGGGGTAGCGCATCCTGCCCCGAACCTGTTAAGGGATATGTGGACCAACACAAATCCCGAGCACAGGGGGAGGCAG
>JBEKNU010000274.1:0-10252 GCA_049522495.1 Terriglobia bacterium | reverse complement strand
AGCAACTCGCGAACAAAGTCCCCGCTCCGAACGTAATGCGCCAGATCGCTGAATTGTTTGCTGCCGAAGGGGTAGTAGCCGAGGTCCTGGATGACGGCGCCGCCGTAGGCATAGGCGTGCGCTTCGGTAATCTGGTCCTCGGTCAGCGCTGGAAATCGTTTGAGCAGCAGAGGCCGGATCTCATCCTTCCAGAGTAGGTCGACAATTTCCTCATGCGTCAGGACGGAATATGCAAACGAGCCGAGGCTGCACATGAGCAAAATGACGAGAATTGCCAACAGACGGATGCGCACGAGGCGCCAACCACTGGCGATGGCGCCTTGCAATGACTCTTTATAGTTGGACCTCGTCGAACAACACCGCGGTTGTTTTGTCATGGATTTCACCTTTTCGACCGGTATCTTTCCGACCACGGCGACCTTGCTGGCGGCAGCATCCTGCCGCGCAAATGCCGTGCCGCCAGCGAAAGAGAGAGCACGGAGCTTCTACAAGTTAATGTCCAACGTTAATTTCAAAGTGGATCGCGTCGTGAACGCGATACCCACCGTCAACCAGAACCACATGCCCCCCGATGACGATGTAACGGTAGCCGCGGGGGGGACGGCCCATGCCGCGAATCATGTCATCGGGCGCCGGGCGACTCATTCTCCGCATATCATCATCGAGCACGTAGCCCGGCCGAATCCGACTCTCGTAATCATTATTCCACTGGTCGGGTTGTCTAAACACCGGGTGATCCTGGTGGTGGTTGTAATATTCGCGCGCGGATTGTTGTTGCTTCTCGTTGAACTGGCGATATTGCTTCTTAGTTTGGCCGCGATTCTGATCATTGCCACGGTTCTGGTCATTTTGTGCCACAGCCGCACAACACGTCAAAGCCAGCATTGCCGTCACACAAGCAGTCACCCACCATTGTGTCTTCATTAGTCTCCTCCTAGTCATATTGGGATTCCCCTTGGTTGCTGGAGGCCCGCGCCTCAGCACATTGTTATTACATGCCTCTTATAATGGAGGGCGAAGCACGTGTCAGTTCAGTGTGGCTCACCGGTATGGTCAAAATTGCTCAGCCCAATTTATGCGGTGGGAATTAAGTGGGGTAGCCGGGATTTCAATTGGGAAGGAAACAAGTCGGTTGAGAGCGGCTTCATCCGGATGCCTGCAACCGTTGGCGTTCTTCTCATGCTTCGGTTTTCCCGAACGAGGGTGAAGCAAAAATTCGCGCGCCAGACGCGACGAGCGTCTGGCGCGGTAGTTACTTTCGTTCGCAGACTTGCAGTTCTCCCCATAGATCGCTCATAAGCTGGCAAACGTTCGACCACCGGAGGGAGAGTATCTCGTCAGCGTGCCGTCCAGGCCTTGGGCCGCACGCGTAGGTCGCACCGTGCCGTCGATCAGGATTTCTTTCGCGGTCACCCTGCGGCCATACACCTTCTGGTTATCCTCTTCATCCTGCTTGTACACGGCCCCGTCCAGCGACGCCCCGCCAAACAACCCACGGGAGCGCGAATAGCTCAGAATCTCCGCATGGAGTTGAGCGTCGGTCGCGCCTTCCGCGGAACGGCCCACCGGGCCGGCGGCTACGGATAATTCCGCGCCCAGTTTGACGCTGTCCTGAACCAGTTTTTTCATGCCGCCCGGGTTCATCACGAGGAAAACGACGTCGGTGGCCTTACCGCCGATCTGAAATCCCACGCTCGCGCCGCCCATCGTGAACATGGAGGGAGCATCCCACTGACCGGCCCCGCCCCTGCGGCACACCAGCACGCCGCGTCCATAGGTGCCACCAAACCCAAAGGCGAACTTGATCTCCGAGGGAATGATGCCCACACACACGGCCTTGTCCAGCAAATCATGAGGAATGCCCTTGTCGGGAGTACTCATGATCTCGTTCATAACGTTGGTTGCCTTTTGCAGTTGGCTCTCACCGGCGAAGGCCGTCGCACAAAACGTCAACAACAGAAAAACTAAGGTAAGTCTTTTCATTTAAAGCTCCTTTTTTGCATTCCCACCCGCTGACCGGAGTGTCCGATGTTCCCATTCAGAACTGTTGGACTACTGGCCGGCATTGCTACTTTTCGAGAGATGTCTCCACGTGGCCGAGAATCCCTTGCACCTTCCCGGCCGCCTTTTCAACGATGCCCTCGGCTTCCAAACTGGGATTATTCGTCAGTTGCCCTGCTTTCTCCTTGACCACGCCCTTCACTTCGTGAAACTTGCCTTCGGCCTTATCTTTGGTGCTTGGCTTCATCACGGTTGCTCCCTTGGCAGGATTCAGGGCCACAGCCTCAGGGTAATTCATCTGAGAAAGCGCCTCCGCCCCCATGCTTGGGCGGATGATGCGACACCTGCAGCCTCTCTCCTGCCGACCATGTCTTGTCTCGGCTCTTCTCAGTCAAGGGCTCTCGCGAGTCCCCGGCCTGTTACATTTATAGCCCGGGGTGATTCGCGTGTCTGTACAGCATGGCTCATGTGTTTGGTCGGAATTGCTCACCGCAGTTCATGAGGCGGGAACTACCGTCTGGGGCGGGTGGGAATGACCGAGGGTTTGACCTGATGGCTGGTCGTATAGGGCCTGGCTGAGGAGACCGCGATGGACGGTCAACGCGCCGGCGCCATTATAATCCACAAAGCCGAGTTCCCTGAACTTGTTCATGAAATGACTGACTCGCGACCGTGTGGTGCCCACCATCTGGGCCAAGTGTTCCTGATTGATTCTGGGAAATGCCGTTCCGTCTCCACTTTCCTTGCCTAAACTCGTAAGCAGCAGGAGAATCCGGGCCAGACGTTTCTCGCTGAAATTGAAGAGTCGATCCACGAAATCTTCTTCGACTCGAGCCATACGAGAAAGCAGGTAGGAGATAAAAAGCTTTGCAAAGGCAGGTTCTTCATGGATGAGGCGAACCAGGGGTGCCCTCTTCACGCAGGCGATCGTGGATAGCTGAATCGCCGTAGCGGTCGACTTCCGCAGGGATCGATCGACCAGACAGCCCTCTCCAAACACGTCGCCTGGCCCCAAGATGGCGATGACGGCTTGTTTGCCGCGCGGCGATGCCACCACCAGCTTCACACTGCCATTCTGGATGTGGAACATCGCATCCGCCACGTCCCCTTGCGAATATATGACCTGTTGGTCTTGGTACTCTCGCGTCGTCTTTTGAGTCCCGACCCTTTTGAGGAAGTTCCGGGAATTGAAACTGAGCGTATGTCTGCTCATGCTGCGTGCCTCCAAAGTCTCGGTCTCGCCACCGGGGCGCGTCACCCTCGTCGGCGCGTCGCGCACGGGGCCCGAACCGCCTTACGCGGGCTCTGAGCTTTCGATCAAATACGGTACGCGGGCCTCGCAATAGGTACAGATGGCGGTCCGGTCCACCCTCTTATCCTCCGGCGTACTCATCGCCCTGAAAGTGCGCAGGCAATCCGTGCAGGACAGCATGAAATAACCGGCGAAGCCCGGCCTAGCCCGAACAGGGGTAGTCACCACTTGCGGGAAGCTACCACAATCGGGCGTTTTTCGAATCAGATCGTAAACGGCCTGCAAGAGTTCGGGGACCTGTCGCGGACTCTTTTCGAACCAGCGGTCGGGCTGGGCTTCCGGGGGAAGTTCGACTTGGGTCCATCCCGAGAAGACGATTACCGGTATGGAAGGAAAGCGCCGGCGAACCACTGATATGAACTCGATTCCTGACATGCGGGGCATCTGAAGGTCGGAGATAATGACCTTGGGAAGCCTATCCCGGAGTTTCACCAGACCGTCGATCCCGTCCTTAGCTTGTTCTGCTTCGAAGCCCGCTTCTTCCAATTGACTTGATAGAATGTCGCGAATGCCAGGATCGTCATCCACCAACAAGACGCTATTTGCGGAAATGTCGCGCATAACATTCTCCTCGATAGACCCTGGGCACGTTATTCTGAACCTCAACATTTTATAAATCGTGCATGAATCGCTTGTCTGTATCCGAAAGCACATGTATGTGGTCAAAATTGCTCACCGCAGTTCATGTAGGGGGACTAGCGTATGGGATCGCTGGGAATTACCGAGGATGTTCCATGACGGCAGGTTGGAGACGGTCCATTTACAGCCGCCACATAGGCTATTAGGAAGTCGACGATGCCGAGCGGCTGGCGCGAGTTCCGGCCCTCCCCCTCATTGGTTGCGCATCGGCCTTTCAGGACTCAACGAAGCGCGGGGACGAGCCAAGGGGAAAAAATTCGCTCGAACGGCTCCTGGGAAGGCAACCAGGTGTATATTCTTGACTGTAAGAACGCACGAGTGGAAATTGGGGCTTATTCTACCGATTTAACGCGACATGGTGTTTATCTCTGACATCCACGTACTTTCGGCCGCATTTTTCATGGGATTGGCGGCGGCCGCGCCCATGGGCCCGGTCAACATGCTGGCCATCCGCCGCGGCTTGATCGGCGGTTGGCGCCACACCCTCGCCTGCGGAGTCGGCTCCGTCACTGGTGAGCTCGTCCTCTTCTCCCTGGTCCTCCTCGGCGGCCACTATCTCTTATCCGATCTGTCCAACCCGACTCTCCAAACCGTCCTGGCGGCCATCGGCGTCATCGTTCTGCTCCCGCTGGGAATCTATTTCCTTGTCCGCGCCGTCAAGGAGCCCCTGCTGGCCTATGCCAGCGCTCGCAAAAACTGGGATGAAAGCACCGTCCCCGCGCATCTGGCCACCGATGTCGCCTCCTGTGCCGCTCTAACCATATTCAATCCCTTAACCATGATTTACTGGGTCGGCGTCACTTCCAACTGGCTCCCCCTCGCCCATTCCATCCTGGGCTCCGAAGCCCCCGGATGGGGAATCCTGATGGTGGCCGCCGGACTGACGACCTGGTTCACGACGCTGATCGTGGTCGTTCGCTTCCTCCCCCACCGCATCGGCCCGACGTTTTTTCGCCTCGTCAACGCCATCCTCGGCCTGATCCTCCTCGGCTTCGCCACGTTCTGCACAATCGTCCTCTCCCGCCATTTCCTCGCCTGAAACTCTCATTCCACGACCCAGGTCGTAAATCCTCTTCCCAGGCGGACCAGTTCGTCGGCTGGATTCGATTGCAGAAGGGCACGAAGCCAGGAGAGGGAGCGCCGCCCGACGACAATAGTCTGACACCCTCGCTCTCGCGCCAACCTAAGGATCTCTTTGGGGGCGTTTCTTCTGTCGCTCGGATAGCAGAAATGAACTTCGATTTCTGCACGCGCAAATCCCGCCCGGCGCAAATCTGCGTAGGCAAGTTCCAAAGACCCTGACGCCTTTCTCTTCGCGGCGGACTCCCAGAGATGCTGGCTGGCGCGTAGACGAGCTTCCAGCCATTTATCCTTCTGGGGACCCTCACCGCCCCCGAACTCGATCATTCGCGACGGCGGCGAGGGGAGGGTATGTGCCAGACAGACCCGAAAGCCCCGGCGCCCGCCCAAGATTCGCGCCACGTACGCTACCGCTCGCATCGATGCGAGCGAATTGTCGACAACTACAAGAAGTTTTGTGACAGCCAATTCGGTCCTCTCCGCGTCGCGCTTCGTTCGGGGCAAGATTCCTACCAAATCGATGCCGTAATACTTACCTCCATCAACCTTTGCTCGGCACGCAGCTAGGTTGCTCAGATACTGGCGCCCAATATGGCGACCGGGCGTAATAATCGTAAAGCCGGTGCTCGAACTCGCGAGTAACAGGAATAGAATCGACCCACTCCGGGCCGTTCCTGATGGTTTCCCGTTTGAGATCTACGTAGACTTTGGAGTCCGGCCAACTCACACGGTTGATCCACTGAGGCGACACGAGCACCTTCTTGCCACCCCACCAGTTCTGCGTATCTACCTCGAGGTATCGAATGGCCCAGGTTTCATCATCGACGATGAAATCCTTCACGTGGCCGATCTCGCCATCCGCCGCCTCAATGTGATAACCCGTCACTGCCTCCGTGCTGCGCAGATGCGAATCGGCTGACTCTTTTCCCGGGCTGGTTTGTGCCGCTTCCGCCACTTCATCCCCTTGAACGGCCAAGCCTGCCGGGTAATTGGGCCCAGCCCAATAATAGGGATAATTGTAATAGCCCAAGTACGCGGCCTCATGCTGCCTTGATACGGGCTTGTGCGCATCGATGGAGGGGCTGCCCTCGATCTGCTTTTTCGTCAGCGCCACATCGAGCCGCCTTGATTCCCACTCGGCCTGGCGGAGGGCAAGGGGCGAGACCAGCACCAGCCGATCCTCCAGCCAATTACCCGTATTAACCACAAGGTAGCGGATGGCCCAGCTCACATCGTCGAAATAGAACTGATCCAAGGTTCCAATCCACCCATCCCTGGCTCGGATCGCAAAACCCTTTATACGACTGACATTTCTCAACATGGATTTATTCTCCTTTTTCTCCGGATGAATAGTGTTGGATGTCGAATGCCCAATCAAAGCGATCCCGAATGATCTGAAAATGCAGGGGGGCCATCAGGCCCTGGCGCGCTGCGGGCTTCCCGTACCCTCTTGTTGCGAGCCCGCACCACTTCGTCACGCGCCGCCTGTTCACTGGCCGCCTTTTCGTCAACCGCCGTCGGCGTCTGGGGCTTTGAACCACAACCACACCCGCACCCACTGCCATGCTCGTTCTCCCGTGCCGACTGCTTCACTGTTTCTTCAGACATATTGTCTTCTCCCTTTTGGCTTTTCGTGTGCCATCCTTGCTTGTTGGCTGGTCTATGCCTCAACCCGGTCAGGTCACAAAGCCGTGGTCTCCGGCACCCAGCCGATATGCTTATACCCCGGGGTTGTGGCCGCGGCAGTCCCCTACTGCTCACCGACTTGGTCAAAAATGCTCATGAGTGTGCCACTAGCAACCAGAGCGTGGACAGAGGCAGATTAGGGGCACAGCCGGGAGGCTGATTGGGCCAGAGCACACTTCAGACCGCGCATCCTCTCTCTACGCGATCCTGAGGCGTTTGAACACGGGAACCTTGGCAAGGTCCAAGAGGAAGGCAAAGGCCGCTGCCGCCGCGAGTATTCCTCCGACAACAAATATAGGCAGAGGAGCCATGGCGATTCCGCCAGCCGCCAGTGTCGATGCAATCAGCACATCAACTACCGACGACCCGATGAGCCACCGGCTGGGAGGGGCAGACCCCAGGCGCTGGCGTTCACGATTCGTATAGGTCGTGGCTTGATTGCCGAACACGATGGCCACGAAGGCCAGAGTTCTTAGCGTTTCGATTCCAAAACCCAAACGGAATTTGGCGATGGCAAAAACGGCGGTGCAAAAGACCAACTCGGAGATTCCCATGAAGACGCCCGCGATCGTCAATTCCCCGATTCGCCAGGCATTGGGCATCGGGGACGGCCGCACGTTGTCCGTCGTCAAGGACATGCCGAGGAGGTCGCCGGTGAGCATGATGATGACCATTAACATGGGAGTCAGGATTGCGTGTCCGGTTATGACCAGACCCACTGCCAGGAAGAGCACCTGCACAGTTTTCTTGGTCACCGAGTTTAGCGCATAAGTCATGATGCGCTGAAACGTCACGCGGCCCTCTTTTACCGAAGCGACGATGCCGCCGAGTCCGGGTTTGGTCAGCACGATGCCGGCCGCGGATTTGGCAACATCGGTGGCAGTTGACACCGCAATCCCCATCTGTGCTTGGCGCAGCGCGGGCGCGTCGTTGGCGCCGTCGCCGCACATACCCACAATGTGGCCGCTCTTCTGGAACGCCTTGACGAGGTCGTACTTCCCCTCCGGCAGGACGCCGGCAAAGACCGCGAAATCCTCAGGGCGTACAGCATCGGGGATGGGCCCGGGTGGACAGACCGCCCCCTCAAGCCCTACCGCGTGAGCCACGATGGCTGCCGTCGCCGGGGCATCGCCTGTCACCATCACGGTGCGGACGCCCAACGTGCGCAACTCCGTAATGAGCGCCGCCGAGTCCGTTCGAGGCGGATCGCTGAGAGCGATGATTCCCGCGAGCTTCACCGCCGTCGGCGGACCCACCGCGACGGCCAACACCCGGAAACCCTGGGCCTCCAATTGGCTCGCTACCTTGGACCCGTCAGGTGATGCTTCGGTGAGGCTCGTGACTGCGGTAAAGGCTCCCTTCACGGCACGCACCGTGGCGCCACTCGGATCCACAGCCGTGGCCTCAGACATCTTCGTGGCGGGATCGAAGGGCACAAATTTGTTCAGTTTGGGCAAGTCGGGTGCGGCGGCCTTCGCGGCGGCGGAGCGAATGGCCGCGTCCACGGGATCCTGCCCGCCATCCGAGCAGGCGAGGGCGGCGATCCCCAAGACGTGTGATTCATCAAAGCCGGTCATCGGGTAAATGGCGGTCACCTTCAGCTCGTTCTGGGTCAGCGTGCCGGTTTTGTCGGCGCACAGGACCTCGATGCTTGCCGCTTCATCCACGGCGGAGAGCCGCGTGGGAAGGACGCCCAGATGGGCCAGGGCCCGCGCGCCGACCGCCGCCGCAAGGGTAAAGGTGGCAGGCAGCGCCACGGGGATCGACGCCAGAACGGCCGTGAGCACCAGGGGAATGATCTCGCTACCCGGCATCTTGAGTGCGTAGGCATACCCCACCAGCATCACAATGAGGACGCCATTGAACATGGCGAGATTGCGCACCACGCGCAGAACAGCCTTCTGCTGCGAACTTTCGACGTGCGCGGTACGAACCAGCTCCGCCGTGCGCCCGAACTTTGTGCGCGCTCCTGTCGCCGTGACCTCCGCCACCGCCTCACCGCGTCGCACCAGCGCCCCGGCATAGGTTTCGAAGCCGGGCCCAGCTTCAATGGGAATGGATTCGCCGGTAAGCATGGACTGGTCCAGCAGGATCTGGCCTTCGGCGAGGCGCACGTCCGCAGCAACCACGGCGCCCAGCGATAGCTTCACAATATCGCCTGGCACCAGGCCGACCGCGGGCACGGTGGCCCAGACGTTGTCGCGGCGCACCGACGCGTTCAGCGCCAGCCGCGACTTCAGCGCGGCAAGTGTCGCCTGTGCCCGTCCTTCCTGGAAGAACCCGAGAACCGCATTGAAGACCAGGAGAACCGCGATGATCGCAGCCTCAACGTACTTGCCGAGAACAACCTCGAGCACGATCGCCGCCTCAAGCATCCAGGGAACCGGCGCCCAGAACTTGGCGAGCGCCCTGCGTAGTGGATGCAGAGCCGTGTCGGGCACGGCGTTGGGGCCGAACTTCTCGAGACGGCTGCGGGCTTCATGGCTCGTGAGGCCGGTCGGGAGCGGGGCATCTTTAGCGGAAGTTGGCGGAGGGATTGGGTTATGTAAAGGGTGTAGCCCTTTCAAGTCCGCCGTGGCAGCGCCCGCCAATTTAGAGGCCATAATTCAACCTTCACTTCTCCAGCAGCTTGCGGATAGATTTCAATTCCCGCCGGCGTTTCGCGGTGGCCTTGGGATATGCCATCTTAAGTTCATTGAGCGTCTCCAGGACAATCTGGGAAACAATCAACCGGGCATTTTCCTTATCATCGGCGGGAACGACGTGCCAAGGTGCGTGATGGGTGCTGGTCGCGCTCAAGCAAGCCTCATAAGCCTGCATGTATTGCTTCCAGTATTTCCTCTCGTGAATATCCGCCAGGCTGAATTTCCAGTTCTTCTCCGGTTCATCAATACGCTCCAGGAATCGCTTTCGTTGTTCTTCCTTTGAAAGGTGAAGGAACAGTTTGACGATCCGCGTTCCGTTACGATAAAGGTGGCTCTCCAGGTCAACGATGGAGCGATACCGTTTCTCCCAAAGGGTTTCCTCGTCGCGCAAATTCTCCGCAAGCCCCTGGCTGCGCAGAATCTCCGGATGCACGCGAACGACCAGCACTTCCTCGTAATAGGAACGATTGAAGACCCCGATCTGACCGCGTTCGGGAAGCCGGCTTGTCGTGCGCCAGAGAAAATCATGTTCCAGCTCGTCGGCGCTCGGCTGTTTGAAACTCCAAACCTGGCAGCCTGCCGGATTGACCCCGGACATGACGTGCCGGACCGCGCCGTCCTTGCCGGCAGCATCCATCCCCTGAAAAATCAGCAACAACGCATAGCGGTTGGACGCGTAGTGAAGCTGCTGCAGCGAACTCAACTCCTCAACGTGTTCTCCCAGGATTTTTTGATACCGTTTCTTCGACTTGTAAAAGGGCTTCACCATCGTCGGCCACTCTTTGAGTTTGACCGTTTCTCCGGGCCGCACACGGAAATCCTTGGAATTGATTTTCATCTTCATCCCTTCGGTGTCACGAGCCGCGTGGGTTGCCCTTAGCACTCATGG
>JBEKNU010000273.1:0-10260 GCA_049522495.1 Terriglobia bacterium | reverse complement strand
TCAGCGCGCAGCAGGCGTTCGTGGAGCTCGAGAATTACCGTTACGCCGTCGAGCAGTTGGCGCAAACCACCCTGCGCTCGGTCTTGGGCGAAGTGGAGCTGGACGATCTGCTCTCCCAGCGTGAGAAGCTGAACAGCCGGCTGCAATCCATCCTGGACGAGCACACCGAGCCCTGGGGCATCAAGGTGACCAAGGTGGAAGTGCGGCAGGTGGACTTGCCGCAGGAAATGCAGCGTGCCATCGCCGCGCAGGCCGAAGCCGAGCGCGAGCGCCGGGCAAAGATCATCCACGCCGACGCCGAATATCAAGCGTCCGCGAAACTCGCCGAAGCCGCCTCGGTCATCGCCCAACAACCCGTCGCCATCACCCTGCGGTATCTCCAGACGTTAGTGGAGATCGGGACCGAAAAGAATACCACGGTGGTCTTTCCGGTTCCGGTGGAGTTGCTGAGTGCTCTGATGGGCAAGGGGCTATTGCCGCCGGGATTGGGTGGAGAGAAGAAGTAGGGGCGACCTTTGTGGTCGCCTAGGGGCAGGCACAAGGTCTGCCCCTACTTCCGAGAATTGAGGAGGAACGTCGTGGCCATGGAGGTGAGGGAACATGAGGAGCGAAGCCATTCCGCGCGGTACTTAATCCTCATTTTTCTCGTGTGCGTCGCAACCTGTGGAGTTTTCTTCTCGCTGGGATTCCTGGTGGGGTACAACGAACGTGCCTCCCGCTCGGGTCCCTCCACAGAGGTCGTTACCTCTCCTCCCGTCATTCCGCCCACCATAAACCCACCGCCGGAGAGCGCGCCCGCTACCCCCCAGGAAACGACCGCCGGACATCCAGCCGCCAGCTCCGCGCCGGATACCGTGGTTGTTCCTCCGGGGGGGGCCGGAGTTAATCCCCCTGCGTCCGGGGCGAAGCCCGCAGACGTCGCACCTTCGGCACAGCAACCCGCGGCAGCGGCCCAGCCAGCCCAGAATCCTCCGTCTCCGCCTGCCCCTGCCACGGGTGTGGTGGGAGAGGGGATAACTCTTCAGGTGGCGGCCATGCGCTCCAAGCAAGATGCCGAGGCGGTGGTCAATATTCTGAAGACCGGGGGTTACCCGGTTTTCCTGGTGACGCCGGAATATGCCCACGCCGACGATAACCTCTTCCGCGTGCTGGTGGGTCCCTTTAAGACTCGCGACGACGCCGAAAAAGTGCGCGCCCAACTTGCGCAGAAAGGATTCAAACCCTTCATCAGGCACTGAGGGGGCACTTGCCATGGCCCAGGGCTTGGATGCCCCAGGACGAAACTCGAAACTCGAAATCCGAAACTCGCCGCGATTTTCGATCTTCGACTTTCAAGTGTCGGGTTTTCAGTCTCGGACTTTCCTTCCTTGGGCCGCTTCTGCTTTGAGCGGGCTCCTGCTGGTGGCCTGCTTTCCCAAAATCCACTTGCGCGGTCTGGTATGGGTGGCTTGTCTGCCCTTGCTCATGGCATTGCCAGGTGAAAAGCGGCTGAAACACGCGTTTATGCTGGGGTATGTGTGTGGCGCTGTTTTTTTCGCCGGAAGCTGCTATTGGTTTTTGACCGTCATGGAATTATACGGACACCTCGCGCCGGCGCTGGCCGTGGGGGTGTTGATTCTTTTCGTCATCATTGACTCGACGTTCTTCGGTGGGTTCGCACTGTTAATGGGATGGGCAGCGCGCCGCTCGTCAGGGTGGGCATTGGCTCTCAGCCCATTTCTTTGGGTGGCGATGGAATTGGCTCGAACTTATCTGATCACGGGATTTCCTTGGGACCTTTTGGGGTACGCCATGCAGGCTTCCGGCGTCCGGCAGATTGCCTCGGTGACCGGTGTTTATGGCCTTTCGTTCCTGGCGGTGGCCACCAGCGCCTTGCTGGCGTGGGTGTTGCTCTCCACGCGGCGCCCGCGCGCCGGGCTGGCGCTCGCGGGCTGGCTGGTGTTGCTGCTTCTTGCCCAGTGGAGGATGGCACCGCCTCCTCAAGCCATGGGCAAGGAGTTGGCGTTTCTCCTCCAACCAAACGTACCCTTGGACGAAGCGGCAGCGGACGCTTGGGCTCCTTGGCGCGACCCCTCCCAACTTCAGCAACTCGTTCAGCTCAGCGTCACCACGGTAGAACAAGTGTTGAGCACCGCGCGCCAGGCGCCCTCCCAAGGCGTAGGGGGCCATCCGCCGCTGCTGATCTGGGCGGAAAACCCCGCGCCGTTCTTCTTCACCCGCGACCCGGTTTTTCGCAATGCCATGGAAAACATGGCACGCCAGACGCACGCCATCGTGATTGCGAATACGATTATTCCCGTGGATGCAAAGGGAGAAACGATCACCAACAGCGCCGTCACCTTGGATCCCGAAGGCCGTGAAGTGTCCCGCTATGATAAAATTCATTTGGTCCCTTTCGGCGAGTATGTGCCGGCCTGGGCGTTACCGGGATTGGTCAACAAGATCACTTCCGAGGTGGGGAACTTCGTTCCCGGCTCGAGCTACTCGGTGGCCAAGTCGCCGGGCGGTGGCATTGGCGTCTTTATATGCTACGAGGCGATTATTCCCCAACTCGCGCGCAAGCTGGTGGCGGGCGGCGCGGGCGTGCTGGTGAATATTTCGAATGACGCCTGGTACGGTGATTCCGCAGCCGCCTACCAGCACCTGGAAATGGCCCGCCTGCGCGCGATAGAGAATCACCGCTACTTGCTGCGGGCCACCAATAACGGGCTGACAACCCTCATCGATCCCTATGGCCGGGTGCTGGAAGAAATCCCGCGCTACCAGCGAAGGTTCATGCTCGCGCATTTCAACTTTGAGACGCGGCAGACGTTTTACTCGGCCCATGGGGATGCCTTCGCATGGCTATGCGCGGCCATTGCCGCGCTGATGCTGGGCGCAACTTTGCGAAGGGTAAAGGATAAAGGGTAAAGTATAAAAGACTAAAGGATGTCGATAGACGGAGGAGGGAAGGGTGGCCTGTATTCTGTCTACCGTCTACCTTATCCGTCCTAAGGAGCACTCGTGACCGAAGAACTACAACGTGAATTTGACGAGCTCAAGAAGCGATCTGCCGACCTTCGGAGTTTTCTTTGACGCTCCGCAACGCCGCAAGGAACTGGAATCCCTCGAAGTACAAATCGCCCAACCCCAATTCTGGCAGGATCAGGAAGCATCACAGCGAATTCTGACTGCCCGGAAAAGACTGATGGAAACCCTGGCGGAAGACGAGAAGTTGGCTGGCCGTCTCGCCGACATGGAAGCGTATTTCGAACTCTCTCGCGAAGGAGAGAACATCGATTCCGAACTGCGCACCGAGCTGGACAAGCTCCACCAGGAGGTGGACCACCTGGAAACGGAAACGTTGCTGGGGGGCGACAACGATCACTTGAACGCCATCGTAACCATTCATCCTGGCGCCGGGGGCACGGAATCACAGGACTGGGGCGACATGCTGTTGCGCATGTACCAGCGCTGGGTGGAAGGGCGCGGCTTCAAATTCACCATGAATGATTATCAACCGGGTGATGAAGCGGGGATGAAATCCGCCACCTTCACCGTGGCGGGAGATTTTGCTTACGGCCTGTTGCACGGCGAAAGCGGCGTGCATCGCCTGGTGCGTATTTCGCCCTTCGACGCCGCCCAGCGCCGCCACACCTCCTTTGCATCGGTCTTCGTCAGTCCCGAAATCGACGACTCCATCACCATCGAGCTAAAACCGGAAGACCTCCGGGTGGACACCTACCGCTCCTCTGGGAAGGGTGGCCAGCACGTCAACACCACGGATTCGGCCGTGCGCGTCACGCACATTCCTACCGGGGCCGTGGCGCAGTGCCAGAACGAGCGCTCGCAGCACCGCAATCGCGAAATGGCGATGAAGATGCTGCGTTCGCGCCTTTACGAACTGGAACTGCGCAGGCGGCGGCAGGTTTCCGACAAGCTCGAGGCTTCCAAGGCCGACATCGACTTTGGCAGCCAGATTCGCTCCTACGTCCTCCACCCGTATCGATTGGTGAAGGACCATCGGACCAAATTCGAAGTTGGCGATGCCGACCGCGTGCTCAATGGTGACCTGGATCCGTTCATCAAGTCCTACCTGCTCTCGCAGCGGGGGGTAGCCAAGCCCAGTTCTTAAAGGCCGAAATATTAGACTTTTGGGCGCACCCAAGAGGGCACATGGGCAATGGCATGCCTTTCTGTCCAGGCCGTTCGACTGCCGTCTGAGCCCGTCCGCGCCTCATTTCCGACCGATCGGCGAACCGTGGGCCAGCAGGGTTCGAAAGCGTTGACACTCCCGTTCAGGGCATGTTACGCTGGATGTTTGTGTTGACCCTAACATCCAACTAAGAAGAAGGAGGCTCTGATTGAGCGAGCCGAAGCACCACTATCTATTTACCTCTGAATCTGTGACGGAAGGACATCCCGACAAAATTTGCGATCAGATCTCCGACGCGGTTCTTGATGCCGTCCTCGCCGCGGATCCCCGCGGCCGTGTGGCTTGCGAGTCCATGGTGAAGGACCAATCGGTTTACGTGGCGGGTGAGATTACAACCACGGCCAAGCCGGACATCGAGAAGTTAGTCCGAGAGACCGTGCTGGGAATTGGTTACACCGACCCCGCCGGTGGCTTTACCGCCGACAACTGCAAGGTGACCGTCAACCTGACCCGCCAAAGTCCGGATATCAGCCAGGGCGTGAACCCCGGTGGGGCAGGCGACCAGGGGCTGATGTTCGGATACGCGTGTAACGAGACGAAGGAGCTGATGCCGTTTCCCATCATGACGGCGCACAAGCTCTGCTTACGCCTGGCGGAAGTGCGGCGCGAGGGGATTCTCGATTTCGTGCGGCCGGACGGCAAATCGCAAGTCACGGTTGAGTACAACGGCACGCAGCCCGTGCGCGTGGATGCCGTGGTTGTTTCCACGCAGCACTCCGCGAGCGTCAGCACCGAAACAGTGCGCGAGGGGGTGCTGGAGTGCGTCATCAAACCCGTTATCCCGGCCCACTTGCTGGACGCCCATACCAAGTACCATATCAATCCTACCGGACGCTTTGTGACGGGCGGACCGGTGGGTGACTCCGGCCTCACCGGGCGCAAGATCATCGTGGACTCTTACGGTGGCACCGCCCATCATGGCGGCGGATGCTTTTCCGGGAAGGATCCGACCAAGGTCGATCGCTCCGCAGCTTACATGGCCCGGTACATTGCCAAGAACATTGTAGCGGCGGGCATCGCCGACCACGCGGAAGTGCAGCTTGCTTACGCCATCGGGGTCGCTGACCCTGTCTCCGTCATGGTCGACACCTTCGGCACTGGACGCATTGACCAAACCCAACTCGAAAATCTCATTCGCAAGCATTTCAAGCTGACTCCGCAAGGGATTATTGAGTCGCTTGATTTGCTGCGTCCCATTTATAAGAAGACCGCGGCTTATGGCCACTTTGGCCGTCCCGACCCCGATTTTTCCTGGGAGAAGACCGACAAAGCCGCAATCCTCAAGAAGGAGGCAGGCCTTTAGATGGCTTCCACCAAAAGACTAGCTGGTGATGTAAAAGATTCCAACCTTGCAGCGAAAGGGAAATTGCGGATCGAGTGGGCCAATCAGTGGATGCCCGTTCTACAGATCATCCGCAAGCGGTTCATCAAGGAGCGCCCGCTGGAGGGCGTGCGGATTTCCGCCTGTTTGCACGTGACCACTGAGACCGCGAACCTGGCGATTACCTTGCGGGACGGCGGCGCGGACGTTGTGCTGTGTGGTTCCAACCCCTTGAGCACGCAAGATGATGTGGCGGCTTCGCTGGTGAAGGACTACAAGATTCCAACTTACGCTATCAAAGGCGAAGACAAAGAAACGTATTATTCCCATATCGTTTCCGCCCTCGACCACAAACCCCAGATCACCATGGACGACGGCGCAGATTTGGTCACCATGATCTTAACCAAGCGCCAGGAGTTGGTGCCGGGAGTGGTTGGCGGGACGGAAGAGACCACCACGGGCGTCATTCGCTTGCGCAGCATGGCGAAAGACGGCATGTTGAAGTATCCCATCGTCGCCGTGAACGACGCGGATACCAAGCATTTGTTCGACAACCGTTACGGCACCGGACAATCCACCATTGACGGAATTCTCCGCGCCACCAACCTGCTCTTTGCGGGCCTGCACGTGGTGGTTTGTGGATACGGCTGGTGCGGGCGCGGGGTAGCCATGCGCGCCAAGGGGTTGGGCTCCGACGTCATCATTACGGAGATTAATCCCACCCGAGCGCTGGAGGCCGTGATGGATGGCTTCCGCGTCATGCCCCTGGCTGAAGCCGCGAAGGTCGGAGATATCTTCATAACCGTTACGGGCGACAAATCCGTGGTGACGGCCGAGCATTTCCGTCTGATGAAGGATGGGGCGGTGGTGGCGAATTCCGGCCACTTCAACGTGGAAATCGATATTCCGGCCCTGGAAAAACTCTCGCTAAGCAAGCGCCAGACGCGCGAATTCGTGGATGAATACACGATGCGGGACGGGCGTAAGATTTACTTGTTGGGCGAAGGCCGGCTGATCAATCTGGCGGCGGCGGAAGGCCATCCCGCGGTGGTAATGGACATGAGCTTCGCCGATCAAGCTCTCTCCGTTGAGTACATGGTGAAGAACGCCAAGAAGCTCGAAGCCAAGGTTTATCCGGTACCGGCGGACATTGATAAGAATGTAGCACGGCTCAAGTTGCAATCCTTGGGCATCAATATTGATAAACTCTCACGCGAACAGGAAGAGTATCTTTCCTCCTGGTCGGAAGGTACGTAGTCGGGCAGAGGGCTGATAGCTACCTATGAAAGAATTCGCGAATTGGGCGTTGGACACCGCCGTTGTGCGCGGCGCCACATACGCCGAGGTAAGGGTGCTTGACACCCGCCAGCGCTATCTCTCCACCAAAAATGGGCAGACTTCCCAGGTCAGGGAATCGCAGTCCCTGGGATTGGGCGTTCGGGTGATCGCCGGGGGAGGGTGGGGTTTTGCTGCCACCGATACTTTGACCCGCGCGGATGTGGACCGGACTGCGGCTTTGGCCGTGGAGATCGCCCGCGCCAGCGCCCTCACCAAGAAGCACGACGTCCACCTGGTTCCGGAAGAAAAGATCGTGGACCGCTGGGCGGCGCCCTGCCGGATCGATCCGTTTTCCATTCCCGTATCTACCTGTTTGGAACTCCTGCTCAAGATCGACGCGGAGCTGCGCCGGGTCCAGGGTGTGACCCTGGCCGAAGCGGCCATGGATTTTCGCCGCGTCGAACAACTCTTCCTTTCCAGCCTGGGCTCGGAAATCTATCAGGTGAAGACCCAGACGGGCGCCGGATATGTGGCCACCGCGTTTGCCGGAAATGAAATCCAGCGCCGTTCCTATCCGAATTCCTTCGGGGGGCAATATCAGACCAAAGGTTATGAGCTGGTGGAAGAACTCCAGCTTCTGGAGAATGCGCGCCGCGTCGCGGAGGAGTCGACGGCGCTGCTCAAAGCCGATCAGTGCCCCGCCGGCGTGAAAGACATTATTCTCGACAGCTCGCAGTTGGGTTTGCAGGTCCACGAATCCATCGGCCACCCCATTGAACTGGATCGTGTGCTGGGGACCGAGGCAAATTTCGCGGGCATGAGCTTCCTGACCCTCGAAAAGCTGGGCTCGCTCCAGTATGCTTCCGGCATCGTCAACGTCGTGGCGGACGCCACCCCCGCGCACGGCCCCGGGCTGGGCACTTTTGCCTACGATGATGAAGGTGTCCCCGCCCAGTGCACTCCGATTATCCAGAATGGCCTGTTTGTGGGTTACCTCAGCTCACGTGAAACCGCTTCGGCCATCGGCCGGCAACGCTCGAGTGGAGCGATGCGCGCGGAGGGCTGGAATCGGATTCCGCTGATCCGCATGACCAACGTGAGCATCCTCCCCGGAACCTGGAAGCTGGAAGACCTGATTGCCGACACCGACGACGGCATTTATCTGGAGACGAACCGGAGTTGGTCGATCGACGACCGGCGCTACAACTTCCAGTTTGGCACCGAGATCGGATGGGAGATTCGCGGCGGAAAGAAAACCCGGATGCTCAAGAACCCCAGCTACGGCGGCATCACCACTGACTTTTGGAATTCCTGCGACGCCATTTGCGGCCCCGACTATTGGACGTTGTGGGGGACTCCCAATTGCGGCAAGGGGCAGCCGATGCAGACCATGGGCACGGGACATGGGGCCTCACCGGCGCGCTTCCGCAAAGTTCAGGTGGGAGTGGCATACCCAGAAAGCAGTGGATAGTGGCCAGTGGTTAGTGGCTAGTTGAAACTGCCCACTAACCACTAGCCACTAATCACTAACCACTGATTCCATGAATTTGACCCGACAACGCGCGGAAGAAGTTTTCGACAAAGTCCTGAAGTATTCCACGGCCGATGAAGCCGAGGCCATGATCTCCTCGACCTCTTACGCCCTCACCCGTTTCGCCAACAATACGATTCATCAAAACGTGGCGGAGGAAACCGCGTCGCTTTCGATCCGGCTGGTCAGCGATGGGCGCATGGCGCGGGCCAGTACCAACAAATTTGACGAAGCCTCCATTCGCCAACTTTGCGAGGACGCTCTCGTGCTGGCGCGGCTACAGCCGCCCGACCCCGACTTGCTGCCCATGCCGGGGCCGCAAACTTATCGCGCCCTCGATCGTTTCTTCAGTGAGACCGCGCAACTGACCCCGCAGACGCGCGCAGAGACAGTGGCCAAGGTGGTGCAACGGGCGGAAAAGGATGGCCTGACGGCCGCCGGGGTGTTTTCGAGCGGCTCTTCGGCTTTCGGTCTTTTCAACTCCCGCGGCATAAAAGCCTTTCACGAAGAAACTATGTCGGAGTTTTCCGTCACCATGATGAGCGGCTCCAGTTCCGGCTGGGCGAAGAAAACGGCGCCCTATTGGATGGAACTGGAACCTTCGGAATTGGCGGAGCGGGCCGCGGAGAAGGCCCTGGCCAGCCGCGAACCGCGGGAGGTTGCGCCCGGCCGCTATACCGTGATCCTGGAGCCCTCCGCGATGCTCGACCTTTTGGGCTTCATGACCCTTGACTTCAGCGGACTGGCCGTGCACGAGCAGCGCAGTTGCTTAACCGGCCGTGTGGGGCAGAAAGTGTTCGGCGAAAACATCAACCTCCGCGACGACGTGTTCCATCCCCTGCAAACCGGCGCTCCCTTTGACGGCGAGGGAATTCCCCGCCAGCGCGTGCCGATTGTCGAGAAGGGGGAAGTGAAAAACTTGGTCTATTCACGCCAGACGGCGCACAAGCTAGGCACGCAGCCCACCGGCCACGGATTCCCACTGCCCAATGAGTATGCCGAGGCCCCTCTTAATATCGTCATGGACGGTGACCGCTCGAGTGTGGACGACATGATTCGATCCACGGAGCGCGGCTTGCTGGTCACCCGTTTCTGGTACATTCGGGAAGTGGACCCTTACAAGAAAATCCTGACCGGCATGACGCGTGACGGGACGTTCTGGATTGAAGACGGCCAGCTCCGGCAGGGCGTCAGAAATCTGCGCTTCAACCAAAGTTTGGTGGACATGCTGGGTCAGGTGGAAATGATGAGCCCGCCGCAGCGCACCGCCGGGGAAGAGTCGTTTGAAATGGTCGTGCCCGCAGCCAAGATCCGCGAATTCAATTTTGCTTCGACAACAAAGTATTAATCACAACGACGAGGCAGCAGCTTCTTTCGCGTGAACGGAGGCCAAGCGTTGTAACGATTCCGGCTCTCCATCGCGCAAAATCTCGATTTTGCCCTTAAAATACGCGCCGTCCTCGATAGAGATTCCAGGAGTCACCAAGTCGCCCACGACGTGCCCGGTCTTGTGGACCTCGACCCGTTCCCGCACAGAGATATTCCCGTGCACAGACCCATGGATGACTACTCGAGCTGCCTGGATATCCGCCTTTACCTTGCCTTCCGGGCCCACCGTCACGCAGTTGCCTTGCACGTTAATCGTGCCTTCATATTGTCCGGCGATCAGCAGATCCTCGGTTGCCGAGAGATCTCCCTTGAACACCAGAGAACGCCCCAGCACGGACTGACCGGAGTTACCCGGAATGACCGCAGATGATTTCAATGTGTCCACCATAGGTTTTTCCTCTGTAGCCCTCTCCGGCGGCAATAGGGGTGTCGGATACGCCGGGGGTGCCGCCATTGGCTTCTTTTCTTTCCACATAATCAATTCCAGCCTTCCGGTGCCGCCTTGCCCATGTCGTGTCCCTTCTGCCAGGCGCGAGGCTCGCGTAC
>JBEKNU010000272.1:0-10260 GCA_049522495.1 Terriglobia bacterium | reverse complement strand
TGTGACGGAGGTGGCATCCCCTGCCGTCTGCTAGGAACAGCACCTTCCGTTGCTCCACCCGCGCGCGCGACCGGAGCTTGCGGAGCGGCTGCCCCACTTCTCGTCGGCGAAATATTCGGAGGCCAAGTCCGTAATGGCGTTGGACGCCCCTGGGGGGGCGCGGGAGCTTGAATTCGCCCCGCGACTAAAGGCGCGGCGCCAGCGTTGATCACACCCGGCGCGCCGGGAGCGGGCTTTTCCAGTGGTCGCTCCACGATGGGCGCAGGCTTGGGGGCAGCAGGCGGAGTAGTGGGTCCAGCAGCAGCGGGCGGAGGCACAGGCTTGGGCGCGGGCGGCGGAACCACGACAGCGCGGCGTGCCGTCGCCTTGATATCCGCAATCGAGCGGGTCAGGGGGTGCGTGTCTGCGGCAAAGTCATGGATCTTCTTCAGGTCCAGCCCTGGGTGCACGGGCGGCGCCTCAGTTACTGGCGCAGGTTGCACGGGCGCCACAGCAGCATCCTCCACCGCGTCAGTTTCAGTTGCAGCTTCGCCACCGTCACGGAAATGCGCCCGGACTTTATCGGCTTGGTCATCATCGAGTGCACTGGAGTGAGATTTCTTGTCCGGAATTCCCAGCTCGGCCAAGTACTCAATAACCACATTGCTTTTCACTTCCAGTTCACGCGCCAGTTCGTTGATCCTAATCTTCCCCATGCGTAAGTTTCTTCTCCCTAACCACTGCCCAGACGTTGGGCGTTGGAAATCTGCCGGCCGGTTCGATAAGAGCCCTGGCAGCCTTGTTTTATTTTTCTGCACCTCCGGATCCGTCCGGGCTAGACTCACCGGGCTCTTGGGCTTTGCCTTCTTCTGGCGGCTCGATTTTTTCGTTCTCCTTAGCCGACGGGTGCTCTTCCACCGTCTCCAGCGCGGCAGCTTCAGCTCCGGCAGGGGGTTCCTCAAGAGCAGCGGATTCTCCCGTCGGGGTACTTGGAGATGCCGCCTCCGAGCTTGGGGTTTCGGACGCTTCCGCCGATTCTTCGATCTCGCCCTGCTCTGCCTCCGTCGGGGCCTCTGCGCCTTCGGTGGCCGCGCCTGCGCCCGTCTGGTCGCGCTCAAAGTAATCCGTCACCACACGGCGGATGCGCTCCACGGTTTTCTCTCCCACGCCCTGAATCTGCATGAGGTCTTCGGGAGTCATTTGCGCCAACTGCTCGACGGTCTCGATGCCGTGCTCGCGCAGCTTTTGCAGGGTCTTATCGCCCAACCCCTGCAACTCGGAAATGGGTGCGCCGCGCAGCGCCATGGCGGCCATCTGCGATTCGATTTCCTGCCGCTTCTCTTCCTCGCTCTTGATGTCGATGTGCCAAGCGAGAAGCTTGGCGGCCAGTCGCACGTTCTGGCCTTTCTTGCCGATGGCCAGCGACAACTGGGAATCATCCACGATGACTTCCAGGTGCTTCTCCCCCATGTCTAGGACGGAGACGTGATTGATTTTCGCCGGGCTCAGAGCGTTGGCGGCGAAGACCAGGGGGTCTTCGTTGTACTCGATGATGTCGATTTTTTCCCCGCGCAGTTCGCGGATGATGGACTGCACGCGCATGCCCTTCATGCCCACGCACGCGCCCACGCAGTCAACGTCCGGATCCTTGGAGTAAACCGCCGCTTTGGTGCGCTCTCCCGCCTCGCGAGCGATGGCCTTTATCACCACCGTGGTGTCGTAAATCTCGGGGACTTCCATCTCGAAGAGCTTTTGCACCAGCAGGGCGTCCGCTCGCGAGACCACCACCTGCGGCCCGCGCGCCGCGCGATCCACTTCCTTGATCACGGCGCGAATGCGGTCGCCAATCTGGTAGGTTTCCAGGCGCGATTGCTCCTTGCGCGGCATGCGCGCTTCCGTGCGCCCCAAATCCACAATGACGTCCGGGCCTTCCATGCGTTTCACGGTGCAGTTCACCAGCTCGCCGACGCGCTGGTTGTATTCCGCGTAGACCGTATCGCGCTCGGCCTCCCGCACCTTCTGAAAGATCACTTGTTTGGCAGCCTGTGCGGCGATGCGGCCCAGCACGTCCGTGGCCTTGGGAATTTTCACCTCGCCCTCGACGGCCACCTCGGCATCATATTGACGCGCATCCTTCAGGCTGATTTCGTGGTCGGGGTCCTGGACGTCCTCCACCACCTTCTTTACGGCATGGACTTCCACCAAGCCGGTATCTTTATTGAAATGCGACTGGAGGTCCTCAGCAGTCTTGTAGTACTTTCGCGTGGCCACCAGAATGGCATCTTCGACAGCAGAGATGATGATCTGCGCGTCAATACCCTTTTCGCGGCTCAACTGATCAATCGTTTGATACAAAAGACTTGTTGTCACAAACTTTACCTCGATCGGCTTACAGCCGACAGCTAACAGCTCACAGTTATCAGTCACTGTCAGCTGTTAGCTGTTAGCTGTTGGCTGTTAGCGGTGTCATTTACAGCTCAACCACCAACTGGGCTTTGCGAATGTTGGCGAGTTCAAGTTCTTGCAGGCCGTGCTCACCCTGGTCCAGCCGAACCCGGCCATTTTCAAACCCCGCCAGTCGCCCTTCCAAAACCTTCTGGTCTCCCGCCGCTTCCCGCAGCACCAAGCGGGCTCGCCGTCCCACGAAATAAGTGAAGTCGCTCGGCTTGGTAAGCTTCCTGTCCAACCCCGGCGAAGAAACTTCCAGCACGTACCTTCCCGGGAAAAGGTCTTCCACATCCAGCAGGGCGCTCAGTTGCTCGCTTACCAATTGGCAGTCGGCGTGTGAAACCCCCGCTGCCTTGTCGATATAAACGCGCAACAGAGGGTTCGAGTTGCCCCCCTTGAGTTCCACATCCACCAAGTGTAGACCCTCGGAAGTCGCAACCCGCTCCGCCATCTCCCGGATTGTTTCCAGGTTCACCATCAAGCGCGGCGACTACGCACTCCACACCGGTGGCGAGTCCGCGCTCAGGCGAACCCGACCCGCATCCTAACAAAAATGTGGGCTTTCGCCCACTCTGTGCGTTCGCCAGATAAAGTATAGCCCCTGCCTGCTAATAATTGCAAGGAGTTCGGGACTTGGTAGTTGTGCAGGCTGATTTTATAGCGCGGGTGTCCCCACCCGTGTCTTCGAGGTGACCACCCAGGCCTATCGCGGGTGGTTGCGCCCGCCCTGCAACGCAAGGTCAGACTTTTCATCGGGCAGCAGGAAATAACTCGCGGAAGCTGCTGTTCTGCAACAACTCGCGCAAGCGAAGCTGTTCGGACTCCGTCAGCTTCTCGTGGGGCGCGAGGCAATATCCGCAATCGAACCCTCGCCACTTCAGCATGGTCTTAAGAGCCCCCAGCGCCGGGAAGCGCAAGGTAATTCGTATTAACTCGTTGATTTGGATTTGGGCGCGGCGGGCTTCCTCCCATTGCCCTGCCCGTGCGTGCTCGTAAACCCTCACGAAGAGGTCGGGGATGAGGTTGTAGAAACTGCCGATGCCTCCGTCCGCACCCATCAGGAGCCCTGCCGCGAAGACTTCGTCCCTGCCGTTGAAAATGACTTTCCCAGATCGATCGATTTGCTGGAGCTTGTACAAATCGTAGTCCGTGAATTTCAAACCCGCCACATGGGGGAGCTCACATAATTCCAGGATCTGGTCAAGCGTGGTGATGGCCTGGCTCAGGGCCGGGAAATAGTAAACCAGAAACGGCAGGCCGCAGACCCCGGCGAGTTCCTGGTAGTAGTGCCGCAGCTCGGGGAAAGTGTAGTTCCCGGCGGGGGGCAGGCTGCTGATCGCGGACGCGCCAATGCTCTCCGCATGGCGGGCAAGCTGGATGGCATCCGGCAGATGCGCCGCGCCCACATGAATGATCACGAGCTTACCCTTCGGCGAGCCCTTGATGGCCGCCTCGGCAAGGTGCTGTCGCATGGCCACAGGCAGCAGGAGGCCTTCACCGGTTTGGCCGCAGACGTAAACTCCCTGGCACCCGGCCTCGTAAACCTGCGCAAGCAGCCGCTCGAAGACTTCGGGCGCAAATTCTCCGTTCTGATCGAACGGCGTGGCGATTGCCGGCAGTACTCCCTGAAACCGGCCCTTCAGGGGTTCACTCGACGACATGCTCATCAATGTCCTCCGGGCAAAGTATAGGACTTTTCATGTTATATTGGAAATTCGCCCGGGCTCGCAATTATTGAGTGCGCGCGGTGTAGCGCCGACCAGAACCTGTCCCGGCTTGGTCGGGAGGTCCGCACGTGCTGGCCGGAAGGTCAGCGCTACATCACGTTAAAGTGGTCAGCGAAATCAAAACCAAGGAGTTCGCGTCTTGAGTGAACACAAACAACCGGAAGCGGCGAGCGGTGACGATCGCCGCCAATATGTGAATTTCGGATTCTACAAAGTCGACCCCGCCTGGCGGAGGCTGCCGGCGGAAGACCGCAAGCGCGGCAAGTGCCAGTTCATCGACGTGGTCAAGAGCTACGAAAAGGACGTGATGACCGTCGCCTACTCGATGATCGGCGTGCGTGGCGATTGCGACTTCATGCTCTGGCGCATTGGCTACGACCTGCTGAAGTTTCAGGAAATGATGGCCAGACTGCTCGAGACCGATTTGGGCAAATACCTGACCACTCCCTATTCGTTCCTGTCCATGACCAAGCGCTCCGTTTACGTGGATAAGCACACCCACGTGGGACAGGAAGGCACGCGGCTGAAGCTGATTCCCGGACAGTTCCGCTATCTCTTCGTCTACCCCTTTGTGAAAAGCAAAGCGTGGTATCGCCTGACCAAACACGCGCGGCAAGGCATGATGGACGAGCACATTGAGATCGGCCACCGCTACCCCACCGTGCGCTTGAACACCACCTACTCCTTCGGCTTGGACGACCAGGAATTCGTGGTGGCGTTCGAGAGCGATAAGCCCGATCACTTCGTCGACCTAGTCATGGAACTGCGCCACAGCGAGGCCACCAGCTACACCGTGCGCGACACCCCCACGCTCACCTGCGTCCATTGGGAGCTGAATGAAGTGTTGGACTTGCTCGGCGGATGAGATTCATTTTCGATTGCCGATGGTCGATTTTCGATTGCAGGCCATAACGGCCGATTTGGGATTTTGGATCGTATGCGCTCTCTCCGTGACCTCTGTGCGCTCTGTGGTGAGCCCGTCTTTGGGTTACACTCTCCGTGACCTCTGTGCGCTCTGTGGTGAGATTGCCTTTTTGGTGCCGTGGTGTCTTGGTGGTTTAGAGCATGCTTCGGACCAGCTAGTGCTACAATGAGCACCCATGGCGGCTAAAACTAAATCTTCTAAGCACAGCTCGAATCCAAAATCTAAAATCCAAAATCCAAAATCCTACACCTCCCCCGCCCGCTTGCAGAAGATCTTCGCCGCGCTCGATGCGCTTTTCCCACAAGCCGAATGCGCGCTGCGGCACGAGAACGCTTTCCAGCTTCTCGTCGCCACCATCCTCTCCGCTCAGTGCACGGACGAGCGCGTGAACAAAGTCACGCCGGAACTCTTCCGCAAGTTCCCCACTCCCCGGGAATTCGTCGGCCTGCCGCAAGACGAATTGGAGCGGGAGATCCATTCCACGGGCTTCTTCCGCAACAAGGCGAAAAGCATCATTGGCGCCGCCACCAAGATTGTGCAGGGGTTTGCCGGCCAGGTTCCGCGCACGATGGACGAACTGCTCACCCTGCCCGGCGTGGCGCGGAAAACCGCCAACGTGGTTCTGGGAACGGCCTACGGCATCGCCAGCGGCGTGGTGGTGGATACGCATGTCTTCCGCATTACGCACCGCCTGAAACTGTCCAAGCAAAAGACCCCGGAAAAAGTCGAGCAGGATTTGATGAAGCTGGTGCCGCAAGACCGCTGGGTTTCGTTCAGTCATCAGGTCATCTGGTTTGGCAGAAAAATCTGCGTCGCGCGCAAGCCCCTCTGCGCGGAGTGCCCGCTCGTCACCGTGTGCGACTCTCCCGATAAGACGGTATGAGGCCGAAGTCAGGAGTCGGGAGCAAGGAGTCAGGAGTCTTGAGTCCGGAGTCTTGTGTCTTGGGTCTTGTGTCTTGAATCTTGAATCTCAAATCTTGAATTAGATCTCGAGCTAAGTCTTGAATCTTGATTTTAGCCTTGTGTTGAATCTGGAATCTTGAATCCCGGATCTTTAATCAGATCTGGCGCTGAGTCTTGAATCTTTAATTTAGGCTTGTGTCGAATCCGGTATCTTGAATCTTGAATCTCGAATCTTGAATCCGGACTCTCCCCGCCCACCCCGACCTACCGCCTACCAGCCCCCGTTCCAATCCCCTGAGGGGATTTGCGTGCAGTTCCCCATATGCCACCTACCATCTACCACCTACCGTTTTTGCCCTTCGTCAAAATTACTCTAAAATTGTTAAGTAGGTAAAAATTAATGTCTCATCTAAAAAAATATATTGACAAGCTTACTGGCCGCATGTTTAATACCCGCGTCCAGGTAGAGTTAGTTGCCAATACAATTAATTCGAGTAACGAATAGCTAAGCCCTGCGCCTATTTCGCGAGGGCAAGACCCCGGGTTCATTACACGACAAGCTGATGTTCCAGCCCAGGCCGTTTGGCCTGCGGGGGAGCATTGATAGCGACGGGAATCGCATGTGCTGCTGCATCACGTCGGAAAGGGCAGGGGAATCCATAAATGATCGACAAATCCGCGTCGAGAAGCAAGGGTGGTCAAGACCTAAGTAGCTTGGGACGGTTCCCCGGAGTGAAACGGATTGTAAATTGCGCATTTGTCGAGGGCTTACTCTTTCTAGGGTGGTTCCTTTTTCCTGGCGGACCGACTGCCAAGGCCAAGGGCATCAGGCTGGACTATGCTGAGCCAGCGACGGCTCGGGCCGGAACAACGAGTTACCGAATGCTGTACGGCAAGGGGCTGGACACGGCAACCGGTGCAAGAATCGTGCCTGCCGACGGCTCGGACTTCTGCAATACTCCAGCTTCCGGAAAAGTGGAGGAGAACCCCTGTTACGCAAAGCTGGATGGCACGACCTCAGGAAGTCGCGGTGACCAGCGTGGCGTTCAGTTCCACCTGGCCGACAATGCGAAACCCGGGACGTACTGGATACAGCTCCTCAGTAGCCCCGACTTTGTGAACCCCAAGGTACTTGCCTCGGTGCAAATCTACGTGCGGTCTTCGACGCCGCAGGCTCCAGCGCCGGGTACGATGCCTGCACCCGCGCCGGGACATTACACAAACTGCGAAAATGGAAACGTGGAGGGAGGCGGATATGCCTCTGGGATCGACAATCAAATACTCTATTGCTCGTACTCTCTCTTGAGCCGTGGGGAGACCAGGGACGATTTCGGGAGTCGAGTGGCCGCTACGTATTACGCGATTCAAGTTGGCGTGGAGGACCAAGACGCGCAATACGATTATCTGCTCCGTACCGTTGTGCTAACGCTGCCCGACGGGCGACGGGTCGCATCCCGCGTAAAGCGATTCGCCCAAGGTGTCGCCGTTGAGGGAAGGATTCACGATAACCGTAATGTGGTCTTCAACTCGTTGACCTGGGCGGGCAGCGTGTGGGGAGGTCTCAGCGTATTCAAGTTTGCCACGACTGACTTGAAAAACGCGGCCAACGTATTCCAGGGTGCTGGCCTTACCGGATTCAGCACTCTGTTTCCCGATGTCTCCGTGGATAACGTGAACCGCTTTAACAACGCGATTTTCGATGATCAGCAGCCACTGGTCGTACCGAAACGCGGAGCCGGCCAACCACCACTGTTCATAGTTGCTCTGGTGCCCCGTCCCAGGGCGGGCCCGCACGAGCAGGAGTACTTGGAAAGACTCGGTCAACAAATCACGGTTGCCGTCGACGGAACGGCCATTCAGTCTGTTAATCTGGTCACGTTCTCTGCTGAAAGCATAAAGTTTGCAACGCCGGTGCCGCTGGGTGGACAGTCCGCTCAGCAAAAATTCACCGTGACCAACGGAGGTCTCACACCGGTGTCGATTAGCCTTCAAGTCCCTCAATATTTTGCGGTTGAATCGGCTGTAGGGCAAACTCCAAATTCGCCGGGAACGGGGCAAAAGTCGTCGGCCAACTCGGGCGCACCGGCGGCTCAGGGCTCCGGCTGCAGCAATCTCATACCCGCCAATGCCACTTGTGAGTTTGTTGTTTCTTTCGCGCCTGACGACAAGCTGGATCCATCAAAAGATGAGGATGCGATAACCGGCAATTTGGTGATCTCCGGCAATTTTGTAGGCTCGCCGAAGACGATTGCGCTGACTGGGACCCCGACGCCGTTGAAATTAGAGCCACCTAATCTAGACTTCCCAAAAACGCTCGCGAAACCCTCATCAACTAGCCCCCTCGTACTAACGGTGACAAACGTTAGGGCGGCCAAAACGATTCCAGTGACGATGGTGCCGAACCAGACTGCAGACTTTACCGTCACATCTGCGGGGTGCCTGACAAGTCTTGCCGTCCATACCCCTTGTGCAGTCACGGTCAACTTTCAGCCGCAGGCAGTAGGGTTACGCACTGCCACGTTAAACATCATCGATGCCTCAACCTTACCGAACAAACCCCTACCGGGTGTGTCCTTGACTGGCGAGGGCACAGCGCCGATCATGAAACTTGGTCCTTCAACGGCTCTGAGTTTCACGGGCGAAGTTAATCAAGCGATTCCGCCGCAAGAAGTTACCGTGACTAATGAGGGGGACGGTTCTCTCGGCGACGTCTCTGCCAAGGCCGGCCCTGACCAGGCTGACTTCGTGGTGGTTAATAATTGCAAGGATCCTCTGCCGCCGCCCCCGGCAAAGTCGAGCTGTACTATCAAAGTGACTTTCAAGCCCACCACAGACGGCGCAAAACCGAACAGGGTCGCCACGTTGACGGTCAAGGACAGCGCCGGGGATTCGCAAGATTTAGGCCTCAGAGGAAGTGTGATAGTCGCACCGCCACCGCCGACGATTGGCACGGCCACTGCCGGCAACGCTCAGGCGTCTGTGACGTTTACCGCTCCGGCGTCGGATGGCGGGGCGGCAATCACCCAGTACACCGTCACCGCTAGTCCCGGCGGCCGGACCGCGACTGGAGCTTCTAGCCCAATCACCGTGACCGGACTGACTAACGGCACCCCCTACACCTTCACCGTTACGGCAACGAACTCAGCCGGGCCTGGTCCGGCGTCCGCGGCGTCGAATTCCGTGACGCCGAACCCGTGACGCCAGCCAGCGGGTAGCTGTCAGCGTTTTTCTGACAGTGGGCTTTTTCCCTGGATTTACGAACCCACGGTCAATTCCGGTTGCGAACTGACCATTCCATGAATGGGTATGTCGAAAGAAAAGGCAGATGTAATATCCGATTCTTGGCGAGGGTCACGCGGCACCGCCTGGTTGTAGGGATACGGCTTGCCGTGCCCTCTTGGCTCGGTCGTGCGATAAGAATGAAGAGAGTACGGCAAGCCGTACCCCTGCAACCAGGTCGGCAGCGGAGGTATTTCCATGAATTGGCCTGCCGGCATTGGAAAGCAGCAATTGAGCAACAAAGGGGGTGAAATATGGGGGGGCCTCTCAACGTAATTGTTGACCTATCCCATTACAACGGGAATGTGGACTTAGCCCAAGCGCGGGCTGCCGGCATCGTTGGAGTGATTCACAAGGCGACACAGGGAACGACTTTCGTTGACCCGATGTATCAAGCCAACCGAGCCAAGGCCCAAGCCGCCGGACTCCTTTGGGGCGCGTATCACTTTGGGGTGGGCGCGGACGGAGTGGAACAGGCAGACCACTTTCTGCAAGTCGTACAGCCCGGGCCACAAGATTTGCTGGTTCTCGATTTTGAGGGCAATCCTCAAGGACCCAGTATGAACTTGGAAGAAGCTCGCGCCTTTGTGACTCACATTAACCAAACCCTCGGCAGGTTCCCGGGCTTGTACTCCGGTTATTACATCAAAGAACTCTTGGGCACAACGACCGATCCGGTTTTGGCCAATTGCTGGTTCTGGCTATCACAATATGGCCCAACTCCCGTCGTGCCGGTTAACTGGACTACGTGGACGATGTGGCAGTACACCGACGGTGCTTTGGGACCTCCACCCCACGATGTTCCCGGCATCGGGCGCTGCGACCGCGACCAGTTCAATGGGGATATGGACGCTTTGAAAAAGCTGTGGGGTGTACCGCACTAGTATATCGTTTCGTTAAAAGATGTTCACATAGGCCCGCTTTCCTGGTATGCTCGGTGGCATGGCAGGAAAATCGAGGCGTGCAAAGTTGGTGTTGACCCCCGAGGAAGTTGAGCGA
>JBEKNU010000271.1:0-10307 GCA_049522495.1 Terriglobia bacterium | reverse complement strand
GCGCACGCCTATGCCTACGGCGGCGCCGTCATCCAGGACCTCGGCTACTACCCCTTCGGCAGCAAACAATTCAGCGATCTGGCGCATTACGTTCGGAGCGGGGACTTTGTTCGCGAGTTGCTGCTGGAGAGCCAGGACGCAAACGAGTATGCGTTTGCCATGGGCGCCTTAGCACACTATGCGTCAGACATTGCCGGCCACCCGGCGGTCAACCAGGCCGTGGCGATTGAATACCCGAAGCTGCGGGCGAAGTACGGCAACTCCGTCAAATATGCAGAGGACAAGACAGCGCATATCCGAACGGAAATCGGGTTCGACATGGTGCAGGTGGCGAAGAGCCGTTATGCCTCGCAGCAATATCACGATTTCATCGGGTTTCAGGTGTCCAAGTCCCTGCTGGAACGCGTCTTTCCGGTCGTTTACGGCGTGGACTTGAAAGACGTGCTTCCCCGTGAGGATCTTGCCATCGGGTCATACCGTTACTCGGTCAACGAACTGATCCCAGAGATGACGCGGGTCGCGCTGCGGACCCATAAGAAAGACATGATGCGCGAAGAACCCAGCTTCTCAAAACAAAAGTTCCTTTACCGCCTTTCGCGCTCCGATTATGAAAAAAACTGGGGAAAGGAATACACCAAGCCGGGATTTGGCGCGCGCCTGTTGGCAGTGTTCATGCATTACATGCCGAAAATAGGGCCCTTCAAAGCCATGGCGTTCAAGAACCCTACCCCGAAGACGGAGGAGATGTACTTTAAGAGCATTAATACCTCTGTGGATCAATACCGGGCCTATCTGGAAGCATTGCGCACGGGCTCCCTGCAACTCTCCAACATTGATTTCGATACCGGCAAAAAGACCAAGGCCGCGGAGTACACCCTGACCGACGAGTCCTATGCAAAGTTACTGGCCAAACTTTCCGAGCGCAAGTTCGACCGGACGTCGCCGGAGCTGCGCCTGAACATCCTGGACTTCTATTCGGATCTCTCTGCTCCTTTCGAAACGAAAAAAGACAACGTTCGCTGGCAGAACGTCCTGGTGTCGCTCGATCAGTTGAAGGCGCTCGCTCCGGTTCCAGCTAGCGCGAGTATCCCTCCAAGCGCCCTACCGTTAGCCTCAGCCCCAGCCCTCGCGCCAGATGGAATTACTGGGAAGCATTTCGATCGCGTGCTGATTATCGTGCTGGAGAACCAGAATTACGGCTCGGCAATGAAAGACCCCTTTTTGGCGCAGTTAGCAGAGGCGGGTGCTAGCTTCACCAACTTCCATGCTTTGATTCACCCGTCCTATCCCAATTATCTGGCCATGGTTGGCGGCAGCATGTTTGGCGTACACAGTAACGACCAAATTACTCTACCCGACGACAAGAGCCACCAGACCATCGCTGACTTCCTGGATTGGAAGAACTACGCCGAGGATTACCCATCCGCGCCCCAACCTTTTCTTGGGGACCACGGAAAATACTTTCGCAAGCACGTTCCATTCCTGAGTTTTGCGAAGATTCAGCAACAAAGCTTCGCCAACGTGGTATCTGTCTCCACCAAGGATTCGCATAACAGATTTATCGCTGACGTTGAAGATTTCCGGAGCGATCCGAAGAAGCATCCTCTCCCTCGCTACATGTTCTACAGCCCAAACGTGGACGATGACGGACACGACCCGGTGTTGTTCCCCGGAACGGGACTGAGGAAAGCTTCGACTTGGCTGAACAAATTCTTGAAGGACACGATTCCTCTGGATCAGAAAATGAAGGGGACTCTCGTCATTATTACATTCGACGAGTCAGAGTATTTCGACAAGACTGAGCGAATCTATACTGTTTTCCTGGGAGACATGGTGAAGCCCGGAGAGATTACAAAAACCTATACTCATTACAGCGTTCTGAGGACTATCGAAGACAACTTCGGGTTGCTTCCACTCAATTCCGGCGATGGTAATGCCGAGCCAATTACTGAAGTGTGGAAATGATCTCATACCCCTGGCATGACCGGGGGTTTGAACCACCAGCGGATTGACGGTCCATAGCGGCCTCTTAAGCGCTGTCCTGCACGACTCAGTCTCGATGTCGAACCAACGCTAATTTCGACCGGTCCCACCCTGTAGTTCTCCCCCATTTGCTGGGATGAGCAATTCCGACCAAACGTGTGAGCGGTAGTGGCCTGACAGGCGACTTGCTCCAGGGTATAACCAGTGTGCGTCGAGCCGCCCGCCGGGATCCGGTGAGGGGGCGGATGACGCCCTCCCGCCTTCGCGGGCAAAAGGAGCTTCCAATGAAAAGATCAACTCTGGCTTGTCTCCTTCTGAGCTTCTGTGCGGCGTCCTTAGTCGCCGGACAAGCTCCCCAAAGCAACTACCAGACCAGGGGAGAAAGCAAGTGCAGCGCGGGATTCAAAGAGTGCCAAGAAAGTCTTAAAGACTTCAGAGAAGCTGGACTGTTCATGCAATTGAAAGCCACTGTCCTCGCGGATTTGAGCCGATTGGAAAGTTCGAGGGCCACAAAAGCGAAGATCGCCAATGTTCGCGATGCCGACGTAAATCGCCAGAAAACAGGAAACGGCGCCACTGCCAGCGCCACAGTGGGACCGAATCGAAGATCGTCTGCGCAAGCCACGAGTGCTGTCCAGCCGGTAATATTGGAGTCTGCTGCGGGGGCTCCAGACTATAAACGCATGCCGTGAAGACGGTCGGGTGCGCACGGTCATTTCGACAGGATGGGGCAGGGCACCGGCGATATGGCCCCAGGGAATTGCAGCATCGTCACGGCGGGTCTTTTCATGCTTTCCCCTGAGTGGCCGCCGGCCGTAACCCCGGTAACCGGTCACTTAGCCATCAGGGCCCTCCCTGAGGCTCGCGCTGAGACCCTCCTTGGTTCTAGGCCGTGCCACAGCTAGCGCGATAGGAGATAGATGATGATGAATCGACTTAAGGACACGTCCAGTCCCTCAAGAGGCCAGGGGCCTCACACAAACTCAGCCTGCCCTCGGCCGCCGCCATGGAAAAGGCCTTTGCTCGGAGTCGGACTCATTATGTTGCTGATTGTTGTGACTGGCGCTGGTGTTTTTCTTCACTTTTACCTGCGGTTCTCGCGGATCATTGACGCCCGTTTGGATGGGAACGTTTTCGGTAATCCTGCTGTAATCCTGGCTGCTCCAAGCGAGGTGCATTGTGGACAAACCACAAATGCCCGCGATATCGTGAATCTCCTCGGGAAGGCCGGCTACACGGAGGGTCATAATGTCCGAGGCGTCGGGACCTTCGACGTGACGCCCACGGGGCTGGACATCCACCCGGGCCCCGAGTCTTTCTTCCGAAATGGTCAAATGGTCGAAGGTCCGGCGGGACTGGAATTCAAAGGCGATCGCCTCGTGTCGATTACGGATCTCGACAAAATGACCGACTTGAACACCTACTGGCTTGAGCCCGAACCCATTACCACCCTATTTGGCACAGGCCGCGCGAAGCGTCGCCTGGTTCGTTACCAAGACCTCCCGAAAGCCCTCGTGGATGCCATTCTCGCTACCGAAGACCATCGATTCTACTCGCACCACGGCGTGGATTCTCTCCGCATGGTTGCCGCCGCCATCGCGGATCTCCGTTCGGACAAGCGGCTGCAAGGTGGCAGTACTCTAACCATGCAGCTCGCACGAAACCTCTTTTTGACGCCTCGTCGCACCATCCGGCGAAAACTGGCAGAAATCTTTTTCGCCATGCTCCTCGAGCACCGTTTGACCAAGGACCAGATTCTCGTCCTTTACGCCAACCAGGTCTATCTTGGTCAACACGATAGTTTTTCCATCTACGGATTCGGCGAGGCGGCCTCGGTTTATTTTAATAAAGACATCCGCACTCTTACGCTCCCCGAGGCCGCTTTCCTGACCGGACTGATTCGGGGGCCGAACCTCTACTTGCCCTACGAACATCCGCAGCGGGCAGCCGAACGGCGAAATTTTGTTCTAGGGCGGATGCAGGCGGCAGGTTTCATCAGCGCCGGCGAATTCAAACAGGCCTCGGTGGCTCCCCTCAGGTTGACGGAGCAGCCCATCGAAGCCCGCCAGCAGGCTTATTTTGTGGACATGGTGAAGGCGCAACTGCTCGCACAATTTTCCGAGAGCGATCTGCTTTCCAAAGGCTATCGCGTTTACACCACTCTTGATCTTGATCTCCAGCAAGCGGCCTCGGAGGGGGCGCGCGCCGGCCTGATCGAGCTGGACCGGCAAGTCAAGATGACAAGGGATCGCAGGAAGAAGTCTCCGCCGGACTCAGGGCTGCCGCAAGTTGCTCTGGTAGCTCTGGACCCCAGCACAGGTGACGTCAAGGCCCTAGTGGGCGGTCGTGCTTACAATGAGAGCCAGTTGAATCACGTAGTGGCACGCCGCCAGCCCGGTTCGTCGTTCAAGCCGTTCGTGTATGCGGCGGCGCTGAATTCGGGCGTGGACGGCTCACGGCCTCTCGTCACGCCCGCCACGGTTCTGCCGGATGAACCCACGACGTTCGAATATTCCAATCGGACCTACACTCCCCGAGACTACGGAGAGGAATATCAGTGCACGGTAACCGTCCGTGCGGCGCTGACTCAATCTCTCAACGTGCCCGCTGTGCACCTGGCCGAGATGGTTGGTTACAACAAGGTGCGTAACCTTGCCCTGAAAGCTGGTTTTAACAATCAATTGGAGGCGACGCCCGCCATCGCGCTGGGGGCTTATGTCGCGACGCCACTCGAAGTCGTGGGAGCCTATACGATTTTCGCAGCCCGCGGCGAGTACGTTGCACCCCGGTGCATTGTGGTCGTCACCGATGCCGGGGGCGGCACCGTTTGGGACAATCCTATTCGCGCCCACCGTGTGCTGGATTTGCGCGTCAGTTACTTAATGGTGAGTCTGCTCGAAAGCGTGATCAACAGCGGCACGGGGGCGGGGGTGAGGGCCCGCGGTTTTAGTCTGCCGGCTGCTGGGAAGACCGGCACTTCACATGACGGCTGGTTTGCCGGATTCACCTCGAACCTCCTCGCGGTGGTTTGGGTGGGTTACGACGACGACCGCGACCTGAATATCACCGGCGCACAGTCGGCTCTGCCCGTCTGGACCGAATTCATGAAGCGGACCTCCGGCTTAGCCCTTTACAAGGCTTCACAGCCGTTCAGTCAGCCCTCCGGAATAGTTACAGCCGATATCGACAATCAAACCAACCTCGTCGCGCTCGCCGATCCAACCTTGACTCACAGCGAGGTGTTCATTGCGGGCACGGAGCCGTTCCCTCCAGTTCAGAACCTACCGCCTGTCATAGCTTTGGGGCCGCAGAGCCATTCCGAGACTACGCTTGGGAGGAAGGGATCACCGCTGCGGGTGGGCGAAATTGTCCTGAGTTCCGACCCACAGGGACATAAGGTCTACATCAATAATGGAGCCCTGCTCTCCACCGGCCTGAGCCCCGGTTCTCGCCCGCTCGCTTCCACGCCACCCTCGGCGCCTTGACCCAGCGAGTATTAGGTGGGCGCACCCGGCGCAGTGCCTGCCTCCGGAAGCTTGTCTTCGAGTTCACTGGCCAGCTTGTGTACGTCCGTTGTTTTGCTAAATGACTGGACCTCCTGCTTGGAGGAGTCCATGATCATGCCCATGTGTTGGCAGAGTTCCTGCAACATTCCTGGCGATGGCCTCGAGGTTGTACTGCGTAGGATTCGCCGCAGCTCAGCGTGGAAACGGGTTTTCCTTAGGCTAACTGCTACTGCTGCTCGGATTCTTCACTGGTATTTTTCGACGACCAGGAAGGTGATGTCGTCAGATTGCGGCATGCCAAAGGTGAATTCCTCGATGGCTTGCAAGAACTTCTGCTGGAGCGCATTACTTCCTGCGGGGGCCTCTTTCTGGATGATTTGCCGCAGTCTTTCCTCTCCGAACATTTCCCCCTGCTCGTTTCGCGCTTCCGTAAAGCCATCGGTATAAACCACCAGAATGTCCCCCTGGTGGAGATAGAGTGGGCTGGATTCGTAAGAGACGGAATTGAAAGCTCCCAGGATCATACCACCGGAGGACAGCTCTTCGATCTTTCCCGAGGCGGAACGGAACAAATAGGCCGGATTATGTCCTGCGCTGATGAATTGCCCCAAGCCCTGCGGGCTCAGGAGGAAGAGAAAGACCGTAACGAACTGGTAGGGAAGAGATCTTTCGCAAAGGAGCTGGTTAACCCGGTTCAAGACCTCCGGCGGTTGAGTCCCGTAGCGAAATTCCATGCTGAGAGCGCCCAGCAACAGTGAACTTAACAGGGCTGCGGACATCCCCTTGCCGGAGACATCGGCCAGAACCCCCACCCATTCCCCTGAATTCAGTTGCACGAAGTCGTAGAAATCCCCCCCCACATAGCGGGTGGGACTATTAAAAGCATGGACGCGATAATTCTCAAACTGCGGCAAGCAACGGGGCAGCAGGCTTCTCTGCGTTTCCTCCGCCAAGGCTAATTCCTGTTCGAGCTTCTTCCGCTCCTCCAGGGTTTTAAGACGGACCACCTCGCGGCTAGCCTCTAACTCCCACACCGTCTGCTCCAGCGCTTTGCTGTATTTCTTCGTTTCCATGTGCAGCAGGCGTACTTCCAGCATGTTGTAAGCGCGCGCCAGCACCTCGGCCATATCGAGCGGTTTGCTGATGAAATCCTTCGCGCCGGCTTCGAGCGCGCGCAGCTTGTGACTCGGTTCGGCGGTGATCACGAGCACCGGAAGGTAGCCCTCCGTTTCGATTTCCTTAAGCCCTTCCATCACCTGGAATCCATCCATGCCGGGCATCTTGAGATCGAGCAGGATCAGGTCGTAGTGGTTTTGCTTGTGAAGCTTGCAGACTTCGCGCGGATCCATCGTGGACGCGACGGAGGTATGGCCGGCGCCGCGTAGCATGCGCTCGAGCACACGGATATTGACCTCCTGATCGTCAACGATCAGGACCTTGGAGTTAAGTATGTCGGATGAGCTGATCATAACATTCGCCCCGATTCATTTGCTCGATATGGCGGCTTTTCCGCGCATTCTAGTCACACGTCCAGCCCCTCCATGAACTCATCGGCCGCCGCGAGGTGTTGCACTTCGCGCCAATGCACGCGCGATGCCGCCCGCGCCCGCCATCATTTTCAGGGGAGGCGACTTATTTGAAGTTCTGAGGGCTACATCAACATAATCGAGTGGTTCCTGCCATTCAGGAGCCAGGTGTGCATCGCGCCTTTACCCTTGACGTCGATGACACCGCGCTCTTCAAGCAGGAACGGTTCACCCAACCGCTGCCGAGTAGAGTCCGTTACCTGGATTCGCCCGGGCACGCCGTGGGATTCCATCCGACTGGCAGTGTTCACAACGTCTCCCCATAAGTCATAGAAAAATTTGCGCTTGCCGATGACGCCGGCCACTACCGCACCGGTGCCGATGCCGATGCGCACCTTGAGATTGTAGCCGTTTTGCTCATTGAAGTGGTCCAGCGCCTCCATCATGTCCAGCCCCATGTGAGCCGCACGCACCGCGTGATCCGCCACCGGGACGGGCAATCCTGCGACGGCCATGTAGCAATCACCGATCGTCTTGATCTTCTCGAGGCCATGATTATCGGCGATGGTGTCAAAGCGGGTGAACATATCATTGAGCACGTGCACCAGAACTTCAGCGCTCACACCCTCAGAAAACTTCGTGAACCCCACGATGTCCGCGAACAACACCGTCACCTCCGCGAAGCTATCGGCGATAACTTCCGCGAAGCCATCGGCCGTGACTTCGGGACGCCCTTTCAAGCGGTCAACAATGGCATGAGGCAGCACGTTGAGCAGCAGGCGCTCCGAAACCTTCTGCTCCGCCACAACTTGATCGTAGAGTCTCTTTGTTTCCAGATGCAGCAGGCGTACCTCCAGCATGTTGTAAGCGCGCGCCCGCACCTCGGCCATATCGAGCGGTTTACTGATGAAATCCTTCGCGCCGGCTTCGAGCGCGCGCAGCTTGTGACCCGGTTCGGCGGTGATCACAAGCACCGGAAGGTAGCCCTCCGTTTCGATTTCCTTAAGGCCTTCCATCACCTGGAATCCATCCATGCCGGGCATCCGCAGATCGAGTAGGATCAGGTCGTAGCGGTTTTGCCGGTGAAGCTCCGAGACCCGGCGTGGATCCGTTGTGGACGTGATGGAGGCATAACCAGCGCCGCGTAGCATCCGCTCGAGCACACGGACATTGACCTCCTGATCATCAACGATCAGGATTTTGGCCTTAAAGATGTCGGATGGGCTGATCATCGCGAGCCTCCTGCTTTACTTGCGCCAGCCAACCCTCGGGCGGAAAATTCCAGGGTCACGTGCAGCATGTCCGTGAACTCCATGATCTTGATGGGTTTGGTGAGATACCGGAAGAATCCTGCCTTCAGACCCTTCGCGATGTCGCGGGGCATGGCATTGGCGCTCAGGGCCACGACGGGGATGTGCGCTGTGGCCGGGTCTTCGCGCAGAATTTTCAGGGCGTCGAAGCCATTGATGTCAGGGAGATTGATGTCCATGAGGATCATCTCCGGCTGGGAGGTGCGGGCAATCTCGATGCCGAGATGCCCGTTCACTGCGGTCAGCAGGCGCAGGTCGGGGCGGCGCCCGATGATTTGCTCGACCAACCTCAGGTTAGCCGGGTTGTCTTCGACATAAAGCAATGTGTGCAGCGGCGCACCCTCCGGCACTTGCGGTCGGGCAACGGCGGCGGCTTTGACGACTTCAACTGCAAGATGTGGCGCAGCAGCCGAGGCCAGTTCGAACCAGAAGACGCTTCCCATCCCGACGGTGCTTTCCACACCGATCTCGCCCCCCATCAGTTCTACCAGTTGCTTTGCCACCACCAGGCCGATGCCCGTGCCTTCCTCTTTGCCGGTCTCCTGTCTGAGGCGATTGAAGGGCTGGAATAACTGCGCCAGTTCTTCCGCAGACAATCCCTCCCCGGTGTCCCTGATGCTGACGCGGATGCGTTCCGGGGTGTTCGCGGTACACTTCACCTCGACGGAGCCCTGCTCGCAGTTGTATTTGATCGCGTTGGAGATGAGGTTAATGAGAATCTGCTTCAACCGGGTTTGATCGGCATAGACAAACCAAGAGCTGTCGACTGGGGGGAAGGTGATACGAATGCCCCGCTGTTGTGCCTGCGATTCCATGATGGCTTGGCTATCGCGCATGATTTCGGCCAGCGACACCGGTTCCGGCGACATCGACACCTTCCCGGATTCGATCTTCGCGAGGTCGAGGATTTCGTTGATCAACGTCAGCAGATGCCATCCCGCCTGGAGAATCTGGGCAATGCTTTCCTTCTGGGAGGGCGGCGGCGGCGGGGAGTCCGAGTCCATCAACTGGGCGAATCCCAAGATGGCGTTGAGCGGGCTGCGCAGCTCATGGCTCATTCCGGAAAGGAAATCCGATTTCGCGAGGTTGGCCTTTTCCGCCACGGACTTGGCGCTCTCCAGCTCAACGTTTTTCTCCCGTAGCACCTGGTCGAGATGCTTGCGCTCCGTAATGTCGCGCGCCGCGGCGAACACGCCCTGTAGCTTCCTATCCCGGTCGTAGAAGGTGGTGGCATTGTAGGACACCACGGTTTCCTTGCCGTCCCTGGCGCGCGCGGTGAGCTCATAGTCGGTGACCTTCTTTTGGCTCAGCACCTGCTTGATGCTCGCCTCGGCCCGCTCCGGATCAGTGAAGTAGTTTTTGAAGGGCGCGCCGATCAACTCGTCGCGCGTGCAACCGGTCAGCGCTTCCATCTGCTTGTTGACGTCCGTGATGATGCCGGACGGATCGGTGGTCATAATTGCATCAATATTGGATTCGATGAGAGAGCGCGTGTAGAACTGCTGGTCGCGTAAGCGCTGGTCGAGCTTCTTCTGCTCTGCTTCCACCTGCTTGCGCGCGGTATTGTCAGTTCCGATCAAGAGATAGCCGATAATGGCGTCTCGATCGTCACGCAGCGCTGTAACCGATACGACCGCGGGAAAGCGACTGCCATCCTTGCGGATGTAAGTCAATTCGTAGATGTCCTCGATCCCGCGCGAGGCCTTGAAGACCAAAGCCTCAAAGCCCGGAGTGATGGTGGTTCCGAGCTCAATGCTCAAAGCCTTGGCACGCGCGATCACTTCCTGCGGGTCGGAAATGTCGGCGGGAGTAATCTTGTTCATGACGTCGGCGGCCGCGTAGCCGAGCATGCGCTCGGCGCCGACATTGAATATTTGAATGACCCCCTTCTCGTCGGTGGCGATACTCGAAAAGTTGGCGCTATTGAAGATGGCGCTCTGGAGGGCCCCCGCTTTGAGCAGAGCCTCTTCCGCCCGCTTGCG
>JBEKNU010000270.1:0-10337 GCA_049522495.1 Terriglobia bacterium | reverse complement strand
TTGAAAGAAAGGTAGCGCGGACCTACAAAACAGGTCCCCGCTACACCTGCTATCTTTGGCCGCAAGCCGGTGCGATTCCATTTCCCTTTAATCGCACAACGCGAGCGCGGGTGAAATTTTCAGCGCACGACCTAGCGGCAGAGCGCTGCCCGCCAGCGTTACCAACAGAGCTACCGCCAGGCAGACCGGCAAAATCACCCAGTGAACGCCCACCGCCGACCCGAAAACGGCCAGGGCCAATCTCCAGGCCAGCAGACTGCCGAAGAAATATCCGGCCACTCCTCCCAGCACGCCGATGGCGCAGGCTTCCAGGAGGAACACCGCCGCCACGCCAGCGTCCGTGGCGCCGAGGGCCTTAAAGAGGCCGATCTCGGCGCGGCGCTCCAGGACCGTGGCCAGCATCATGGAAGCCACCGCCAATCCCGCGGCCACCAGCGCCGCGACGACGAGCAGCGCCATCAGCACGTCGACGCGATTCAGGATCCGGCCTTCGGTCTCCGCCACGTGGTAAACCGGTTTAGCCTGCGCCTCGGGGATCGCTTGCTGGATTTGATAAGCAATGGAGCTCGCGTAAGGCGTGCAATACCAACGGTCGAATTCCTCCCCGCTGAGGCGCGAAACGTCGGAGCGGGCAAAGGCGTCCTCAGGCTTGGTGAGCGCGCTGATCTCGATGCGCCGAACTTTGCCCTCGAGGCCGGCCCAGCGCTGCACGGAAGCAAGCGACGCGAGCACCTGGCTGTCTTCAGGTCCGCCGGTTTCGAGGATTCCACGCACGATGAATTCTGCCGGCGAAGCCGATGCGGATGGCGCGTTGCCCTCGCGAGGCGCGGCAAGCGTCAGCGCCTGGCCAAGCTGCAGATTCAGCCGCTCGGCAAGGCGGCGGCCCACCAGTGCCCCTTGGGCATCGTCATCCGCAGGCCACTGGCCCGTGATCTTCCATGCCGGGTGCAGCTTCTCCAGCCCGGTGACGAACACTTCAGATTTGTCCACGGTCAGGGCCTTCTCAAACCAACTCCCCATCACCACCACCGGCTGGCCCTCGAGCGTCGCCGGCACATAGAGAAACGGCGCGAAGGCCACGATGTTATTGCGCCAGAAAATCCTTTTCAGGTTTACCAGCGCCGATTCCGGAAGGAACGCTCCGGCGCCGGCAGGCCGGTAATCGATGCCCCCCACCGCCACCGGAAGGCCGTCCGCAGCCGGGGTCACCGACAGGTTCGCGCCGAAGGAGCGCAGTTCGCGGCCGACCTTGTCACCCACGTCGAGCGCCAAGGTGGCGACCGCCGCCGTAACGGCGATGCCGAGGGCGACCGCGAAAACGCTCAGCAGCTTGCGGCGCCGCCGGCGGGCGAGAGATTCCAGAACGATTCGAAAGATCATGCGGTGCTCAGTGAAAACTCTTGGCGGCCTCGGCCAGTGCCGCGGCGGCGATGCGCAGCGAGCCGCCTTCCACGCGGTAGTCAACGTGAATGGGATTGCATCCCCCCGCCTGGCCAATGGTGGGAACGTAGACCGCCGCGCCACAGTTGCGGCAGATCACGTTCTTGCCGTCCTGGTAGTAACCCTGGTGCCCGCAGATTGCGCAAGCGTCGAGGCCGGCGCGCACCGTACCCGATGAATCCAGGATGGCGATGACCCGAACTTCCGTGCCCCCCACGTCGATCGCAAAATGGTGCAGGTCATGGTCGGTAAGCAGGCTCGTGGCAATCTGCGCCTCGCCGTTCTCGATGCTCACGCGCTCCGGCGGAGCCATGGCGTGGGCAGTGCGGGAATAGATGAATTGCGCGGAGATCAGCACGATCACCAGCAGGCTGGCAGCGGTCGAGGCGAGCTTCCAGAAGCGGTCGCGCTGCTGATCGGCCAAAAGCTTGCGGCGTTCGGGCGGGGATAAGCGGGCTGCCTCCCCGGCGCTTGCATTGCCCGCCTGGAGGCGCTGCGCGATGATCAGGAAAAGCGCGAGGGCCACGATGACGACAAAGAAAAAGGCGTCGTTGTTGACGATGGGGCCGATCAGGGCCATTTCGCGGGGGCCGGAGGGTAACACTTGGGCCTCCGAAAGTTCATGCACGCCGGACACAAAGAGCTGCGCCGCAACCACAAACAGCACCATCGTCGTGACCGTGAAAAACTTCCGCAGGTCAACCTTCACGCTGCCTTTGAAGAAAGCCACGCCCAACCCCACGGCGAGCGCCAAGCCCAGGACTCCACCCATGAAGTTCAGCAGCTCGCTGGTGCGCAAGGAAACCGCGGCGAGGAATAGCACTGTCTCGGCGCCTTCCCGGAACACCATGAGAAAAACGAAGAGAAAAAGGCCGGACGCAGCGCTGCGGCTGGGTGAGGAGGAAAGCTCCGAAAGCTTGGATTCGATTTCGTGCTTCAGGCGCTTGCCCGTCCGCCACATCCAGTAAACCATGGAGGCAACAAAGACGGCGCCCCCCAGCATGAGCCAGCCTTCGTAGGCGTCCTCGACGACTTCAAAGCGATAAACCAAATAGGCGCCGCCGAGGCTTGCGGCAACGGCGGTGGCCAGCCCCCACCAGACGTACCGGCTCCACGCTTGGCGGCCGGTCTTCTTGAGGTAACCCAGGACGATTCCCAGGATGAGCGCTGCTTCCACACCTTCGCGGAGCGTAATAACCAGCGACTGGAACATAGTTAAAGAGTAGAGCTTGCGTCTCGAAAATAAGCAACGACTTACATCGTTAATCGTAGGGTCACTGCGCCGATATGTCAAATCTGGATTGAAAAGTAAAGAGTTAGGGATTTATGGTTGGGAGCTAGCTGCAATTTGCTTGCAACTGGCGCCGGTTTCCCGCAACGGCTTTGGAAGAGCTGGGCTTTAACCCGGCAGCGCGCCTTCAAACGAGTTAGCTTTTCAGCCATTCGTGCGCGCGCCGGTGCATGGGGTTGGTAACTGCCCCGTCGAGAATCGGGTCGCCTGTGTCCTTGAGATGCTCGGCGAGCCGCGCCTGAAGGTCCGCAAGCACGGAGGCGTAAGCCGGCAAGGTGGCAAGGTTCCGGGTCTCTCCGGGGTCGTCGCGGAGGTCGTACAGCTCGAGCGGCGGGTGATAGGCAAGCGCGTGATTGGGCGGGACCACAGTGTCGGACCGGGGGCGCCACGATTGCGAGGGATCCATGAAGGCCGGGGCGGAGGAGAAGTTCACAATCAGCTTGTGAGTCTCGGTCCGGACGGAGCGCCGCGGGTCGTAGTAATCGTGATAGGTCAATTCACCGAATATGACTTGGCGCGGAGTGTACGCCCGGCGGTCGAGCAGCGGGGTAAAGCTCCGCCCTTGCACGTTGGCCGGGAGGGCCACACCGAGCGTATCCAGAATGGTCGGCAGATAATCGACATTGGAAATCATCTCGTGCTTGCGAATGCCGTCATGCCATCCTGAGCGCAAGGGCAGACGCCAAATGGATGCCACTTGCAGGCCCGGTTCATAAACCGAGCACTTGGCCCGCGGCATAGCGATGCCATGATCGGTGGTGAAAATGACGAGGGTGTGGGAGGCGAGTTTCAGGTCTTCGAGAGCGCTCAAGATACGGCCCATGTGCTGGTCGGCATGGCGCACGGCGCCCTGGAGCTCGGCGATTTCCAGCCGCGTGCCGGGCGTATCCAGAAGATAGGGTGGCACGGTCACGCCGAGCGAATCATCCGGTCGGACGTCCTTGTCGGTGAAGCCCAGGTCCGCGCCGGGGTTCGCGGCGGGAAGCCGGTGCGGCTCAAGGAATCCCACCTGCATGTAGAAAGGCTGCTGCGGGGACTGGGCAAACCGTTCGAGGCGTACGACGGCCTCCGCCGCCGCAGTTTGTGCCCGAGGGTTGGGGGAATAGTCGTCCAGGCCGATTCTGGCGGGGCCGGAACGCGTCTCATGGATGACGCCTACTCCTGCGGTCGAGTAGCCGGCGGCTTTAAGAATCTGGCCGAGGTGCTTTTCATCCTGGTGCAAGTCCCACGCGAAGTCGGCGTGCGTCAGTCCCATCACGCCGTTCGCATGCGGATAGCGGCCGGTGAACATCGACGCGCGCGACGGGCTGCACTGCGGCGCGGCGCAAAAGCAATTCTCCAGGAGCACGCTTTGCTCCGCCAAACGATCCAGGTTGGGGGTCTGCACGGTATTGATGCCATAGCAGTGGAGGAACCGCCCCAGGTCGTGGCAATGCAGAAGCAGGACGTTCGGCCGCGTTTCGACGGCATGGCCTATCGCGATCGCGGGCGCAGCCGCAACCGCGCGAAGGAAATCCCTGCGTGAGGTGATGGTGCTCATGAGTATTTGAACCTCCTGCCGAGTTGAAGTCCCACTGGAGTTCCGCAGAGCCGCGGAGCTGGTTCAAATTTCATTGACAAATGCCTATAAGGTATTAATTATAGCTCCGGATTGTGGATACCCCGCTATTGCCCGCAATTCCCCCCTGATCCCCGTACCGACCGGCTCTGACAATATGCCCGAAAGGATGGAGCCCACCATGGATACGTCCCTCCAATGACGCCCTCCCGTCGGGCAGGGCAATCCTCAGGGAGCGGGGTTAGCGGTGGGAAGCGCGGCGCTAGGGGTGGCGGGAGTGAGAAAATGAAACGTCCTGATGACTTTATTGAAGATAGCTTGTTGAAACTGGAAAGTCTCCGCCGAAGTAAGTCCGATAATGCCAAACACCGTGTTGCCGTGAATGACGTGGACGGCCACGCCGTGCCACTCAGCGCCATCCAACACGCCTGAAAAGGTCCGGCGGGTTGCCGTTTGGCCATCGCACTCAATGGCATCCTCGGAAATCCGTTGATACTCCTGGTAGGTTTGGCGAAGATTGGCTTCCACCTGATCGCTCGAGAGCTTCGGAGTGCCGCTCCACACCTGGCGATCGACGATCAGCAGGGTCTGCTCATCTTCCGTGCCCATGGCCATAATTCCCGAGCCGGTTTCCTTGGGCACCCCTTCGTAAATTTTCCAGTCAGGGGGCTTGAACATGGCGAATTGAAAGGTATCGCTGAAATAAGTGTTGCCGTCGACGTGCTCCTGAAGATGCGCGGGCATGGGCACATCTAGCGGGTGACTGACGGGAGGGGGCGGTGGCGGGGGGGGCGGTTTGGGCGCAGCGGCGGGCGCCATGGCGACGGGTGGGGGCGAATTGGTGATTGGTGCTTGGTGATTGGCGATTGCAGGGGCCGCGACGGGCGATACAGTCGGAGCGACTTCCGGCCCCGGCGCGCTGGGCGGAGGCGCAGGAGGCTTTGCTTGAAGCACCGGCGTGGCGGACGGTGGGGCTTGAGAAACCGCAGGCGCCATCGCAGCGGGAGAGTCTGAATTGGTGCTTGGTGATTTGCGATTGGTGCTTGCGCCCGCCGCGCCGGGTGGTGCCACCGGAGCAGCTTCCGGCGCCGCCGGAGTGGCCGGTTTGGCTCCGGCTCTCTCCGTGGATTCACGTTTGGGGGCTTCAGGGCTGGACTTGGCCGCGTCGGGCTTATTCACCTGAATGGAAGCGACCTTATCTTTGCGAACCAGCGCGATGCCGTACTCGGTTTCGACGCGGAACATGTCCTTTTCGTAGCCGACGATGGTTCCGACAATCTTCTCCCCGTTCTTGAGGATGATCTCTTCCGCGCGGGCAGGGGCGGCAAGACACACGAGCGCCGCGATGAGAGCAAGGCCGACGCTTAAACGTGCAAGTTTCATCCTGCAAACCCCACGACTCAGGAGCGATCGAAACTGGAACGGCGGCAACCAGCGCGCGAACGGCGAGTTTCGATTCCAGCTCCTGACTTCTGTCAACTGTCTCCTACCCTTAGTACTTCCGCAGCACGCCCACCACGCGCCCCTGGATCTTCACGTCGCGAGCGGGCACCAAGATAGGATCCATTTGGGAGTTGGCGGGTTGCAGCCGCACTTTGCCGTTGGATTCACGGAAGAAGCGCTTCAGGGTAGCGTCCGTGCCTTCGATGAGCGCCACCACGATGTCGCCGTTATCCGCCGTCTGCGCGCCCTCCACCAGGATATAGTCGCCGTTACAGATGTGGTCGTCAACCATGGAGTCGCCCTTGACGCGCAGGACAAACAGATTCCCCCGGCCGCGCGCAAAGTCGCCGAAGGAAAAAGTCTCGGCATTGGGAATGGCTTCCACCGGTTGGCCCGCGGCGATGCGGCCGAGCAGCGGGAATTCCAGGTTGCCCAGCACCTGCGACGGCAAGAGCGCGGCTACGGGCGCGAGCGCGGCATGATGGCCGCCGTCGTCGGCCGCCGTCTTGCGCCTCCCAAACGGCCGGACGGCGGTCTTCGAGAAGGGCACGGAAGCGGGAATGGCCACCACCTCCACCGAGCGGCTTTGGTTGTACCCGCGCCGGATGAACCCCTTCTTCTCCAGCGTCTGCATGTGCTTGTGAACGGTGGCGAGCGAGGAGAGATCCAGCCCCGCGCCGATTTCCTCGAAGCTCGGCGAGTACCCGTGGCCATTGATGAAGTCGACCAGGAAATCGAAGACCTGTTTTTGCCGGCGCGTCAGTGCCATGATTGTTCCTCCGCGTAGCGCCGACCTTTAGGTCGGCACTTAATCTCCGGTGGGAAAAAGTTGTCCGTGGTCAGTTGCCCGTTGTCCGTTGTCAGTTCTCGGTCATCAGTTTTCAGTCGTCAGCTCTCAGATCTCAAATCGCAACCCTGGACCGTCAGCCGCCAGTAATCTTAATTTCCTACCCCAAATGCGGCCTTCCTTCCGGCATCAGAACTAGCCACTAACCACTGACTTCCCCCACATTCTAGGCGAATAAAAGGCGAACAAGCAAGAGAAAAATTGAGGCAGCCATCAGGCCGCGAAGGTCACACCTTGCGGGAGCAGCGCCTCGGGACGATGCTGGCGTGCAACGGAAATTTCCGTGACCGAAGCAATCGTAGCGCGTCTCCCTCTTTTTGATTCTGCAGTTTGGGCGCATTTACGTGAGTTGACTTCGAGCCGCTGCTGATTCAAGATACGTGAAAGCGCCATGGAACTGCGTGAAATTCAGAGCTTCGTCCTCCTTGCCAAGACGCACAGCATCTTGGAAGTGTCTCGCGAATTAGGACGGACACCGGGGGCGGTGCACAAGCACCTGAAGACCCTGGAGGAAGAACTGGGTGTGCCTCTGTACGAAAAGCATGAGGGTTCGCTCCGCCTGACGGTTGCTGGAGAAGCGCTCATCTCGCATTTTCAGGATGTGCTGGAAAGCCGGGACGCCGTGATTAAAGCCATCGCCGATTGGAAGGAGCAAATCGGCGGTTTGTTGCGCATCGGTGCGGGTCCCAACTTCAGTTGTTCTATGCTCCCTCGGATCATTTCCAAATTTCGACACAAATACCCGAAGGTCGAGATTTTTGTTGAGACCGGCAACTCGAAGCTTCTGGCCGATTCCCTGGAAAACGGGTCGTTGGATCTCATTTTTGAGGTTGCCTACCCGGAAGCGGGGCTGCACGAATTCATCCCTTTGGCTTTGTGGGATTCGCAGGTGGGCATTGTCGCGGCGGGCGGGGAATTTCCTTCCCATTGCCCAATGAGCCGCTTGGCCAAAGTACCGTTTATTCTCTTTCAAAAGGGCTCGCGCATGCAGAACTTGATTGACGACCACTTTCAACGCATCGGTTTCCGGCCCAACGTGGTAATGCGGTCGGACAGCGCGGAAGCCATCAAAGCCATGGTGAAGAGCCGGCTGGGCGTGGCCATGCTCTTCCTCTATAACGCCAACACGGAGTTTCGCACCGGGTCGCTCCACATCATCCACACGGACGCCCCGCCGCTATCGGCGCGCATGGTACTCCTGAAAAAGAAAAGCAGCTATACCCCGCGGGCCATCTCCGCGTTTGTTCAAGTGGCACAAAGCACCAACTGGACCAATCTGCACCCTATTGCTTTGGAACAGACTGCTCCTCCTGCAAAGCACCCTTAACCAAGATTGGACGGTGCGGGTACCCGGTCCGGCGGGCGCGGCGGTCTGCCCCGGAGTGAATGGGCCGAGTAATCAGATGTGCCGAACCTTCCGCCTGTTGTCTCCGCCCTCGAGCTTTAGGCTGCCATCTTGCACGCGCGGCGTCCCGGCGCCCTCTAATACTCGGGTGAAATCAGCCGGTCGAATTCGTCAATGGGGTTCGGGAGCTTGCAGGCCGCCAGCATGGGCTTTTCGCTCAACTCGACGCGCTGCGCCGCCTGGGCGACCTCGCGCGCGATTTCATGCGGGATCACCACCGCACCGTGCTTGTCGGCATGGATCAAGTCGCCCGGAAGCACGTCCATGCCGAAAACCTTCACGGGCAGGTTGAAATCCTCCAAGTGTGCGTAACCGTGCGACACCTGCACGCCGGACGCGAAGAAATGAAATCCCAGGCGCTCGACCTCGTCGAGATCGCGCACTGTGCCATTCGTGATGACACCTTGGCTTCCCAGGGCTTTGTGCAGGCTGGAGTTGACTTCGCCCCAATATGCGCCCGCCGGCGCCGGACTGAGGTCCTGCACCACGCTGAGGCGCGGCCCGGGGAAGGAGCGCACGTATTCCCAATAGTTACGGCGCGAGACTTTGCGGGGATGGCCCGCAGGCTCGCCGGAAATTATAATGGCCGTACAAGCGTAACCCACTACCGGTCCCAATCCTGGGAAGAGGCAGCGGATGCGGGAATCCGTAACTCCCTCCAGCCGCGGACGTACCTGAAAGGTCTCAATGGCGTTGGCAATGGTGGGCGATGGGAATCGACGCAGGGCTTCCAGTTCCTCCGAAGTGAGTAATTTGTCGGTGGTGGGCTTAACAATTAGAGTTTTCATGGGCGCAGTCTAAAACGGCTTGCTATGCGAGACAATTCAATTCTGTTCATGCGTAATTCAAAATCGCGCATTTCGGTTTTCGCCGGCCCTGGCCGGGGGCCAATTCCATAAAATTGAATTCAGCATCACTAAAATTCAATTGACCTGAACGTTGCCGAAATCTACCTTAGGGGGAGCCGAAAGGTGCCGCAAGCCGTTGTGCGGCCAGATGCTCAAATCGTGGGTGAGGTTGATCTGGTCCCTATGCGGAGCGGCGCTATTTTAAAGGAGGGCGTTGTACGGCGGATTTGTGCCCTCGGCCTGATCGGCATGACCGAAGTTTGTATTCCACGGATTCGGCTCCGCGCCGCAGTTGCCCTCCCATTACTGCAACACCTTCAATCGTACCTGCTCTTTTGCGTCGTGTCCGGGCCCGACTGCTACTTATATGAGGAGACAATCATATGAAAAGTCTGTTCAAGTTTAGTTTATGGGTTATTCCTCTCCTGATGCTTCTGACGGCCGCCCCGATCTATCCGCAAGGAGGCGTGAACGGCGCAATCAGCGGTTTCGTGACCGACCCGTCGGGGGCGTCGATTGCCGGGGTAACCGTCAAAGCCACGAACGTCAACACGGGCGTAAATTACACCGCCGGAACTACCACGGATGGCTACTACTCCATCAAATTTCTGATTCCCGGCACTTACCGCGTGGAGGTGGCGCAGCCGGGCTTTAAAACTCAGGTGGTGAATAATGTTGTGGTGCAAACCGCCTCGAATCCCACGGTGAATATCACGTTGACCCTGGGTGCGGTGGCGCAGACGGTCACGGTCACCGACACGACGTCGTTGGTGGAAATGCAAACGGCCGACGGCGGATCGGTGGTTGACACCAAGCGCGTCGACGACGTTCCCACGATGCAGCGCAATGCCACCAGTTTGCTGTATACCGCTGCCAGCGTGATTCCCACCAGCACGGAGAAAACTACGACCCTCGAGGATGTCAGCAAGTCGAGTAGCCAGAGTATCAATGGCAGCGTAGACGGCATCCAAAGCGGTTTTACGGAAACCAACGACGTTCTGGTGGACGGCGTGGAAAACCGCGTCAGCGACTCCTCCAGTGGATCTTTTATTGGCTATATTCCGAGCCAGGAGGCGGTGGGCGAGGTGAAGGTGGTCACCAATCCTTTCAGTGCCGAGTACGGGCGCACCCTGGGGGGGGTCGACTCCTACACGACCAAGTCGGGCACGAATCATTTCCACGGCCAGGCCTTCGAGTACAATCGCGAGTTTGGATTGTCGTCGACCCTCTTCGATAGCAATAGGGCGATCCCCACGCAGGGGAAAACCCCCCTCCTTGTCAATACCCCCGGGGGGCAGATCGGCGGTCCGATTTACAAGAAAAAGCTCTTCGGCTTCTTTTCCTATGAGTACATGATTCTGCATACGGCGGTGGTGGAACACGGCTACGTTCCCACCGCCAAGATGAGGCAAGGTGATTTTTCCCAACAGTATTACGGTGGAACCGTGGCGAACCCGACCGCGATTACGCTCTACGATCCGTTTTCTTGCCCCACCACCGGCACC
>JBEKNU010000269.1:0-10348 GCA_049522495.1 Terriglobia bacterium | reverse complement strand
AACAAATTATGTGGCTGGTTGCCCGCGAAAACACCAGGTGGCTGCTGATCGGAATCACCACCGGCGTTGCCAGTGCACTCGCTTTGACACGGCTCCTGGCAGCGTACCTCTATGCGGTTCGACCCACCGACCCGCTGACATTTGTCGTCGTCTCATTGTTGCTGCTCGCCGTAGCACTGCTGGCTGTCTACATCCCCGCCCGCCGGGCGACCAAGGTCGATCCCATGGTGGCTTTGCGGTATGAGTAAGGCAGTGGTTAGTGGATAGTGGTTAGTGGAAAGTGGCGAGCAGTAGTTGAAAGCTGATTGGTGGCGGCTGAAAGCTAAGGGTTGAAGCGGTCAATTCCCGGGGCGGGAGCGGCCTTCCTTGCCGCGGGCTTTGGTGACGTACATTTGCTGGTCGGCTTCGTCCATGAGTTGGTCGGCGGTCTTCCCCGAAGCCCACGATGAGGCGCCCACGCTGAGGACCAGTTTGAAATCCTTCAAGTGTCCGCTTTGATTCCAATCCTGCACATATCTTTCGATACGTCCCTTGACCACCTCGATATCGTACAGGGGAGCGTCGGCGAGGATGATCAGAAATTCGTCTCCGCCATAACGGATCACGGCGTCGGAGCCGCGCACCGCGGATTTGAGAATGGTGGCCACCTCCAGCAGCACAAAATCGCCGGTGGTGTGGCCAAAGCGGGAGTTGATCGTGCGGAAGTCATCGACGTCAACCATCAGGAAGCTGAGCGGCTTTTTCAGACGCTCGGCGCGGCTGGTGTATTTCCTCATCATATCGTCGAGCGAGCGCCGGTTGTAAACCTCGGTGAGGGGATCGCTGAAGGATTGCAGGCGCAGAAGTTCACTGTGAATCGCCGTCGAGATGACTTCCCCGCGCGTGCGACGCAACTTCAGGCGGCTGGAAATCATGTAAGAGTTGAAAAGAACCAGCAGGGCGATCAATCCGAGGAAAAGCTGCCGCGAGACGGAGAGCTCAAAATGCACCGTGCTCTCGCGCAGGATGGCGCCGGGGAAAAGGATCGCCACCAGGCCCGCCCCCACCAGGATGCCCGTGCCGACAACGATGATCCATTGCTCAAAATCACGCTTCTCCAGGGCCGTCAATTGCTGGCTGAGCCTGGAGAGAATGCTGTCCGACTTGGTTTCTTGTTCCACTTATGCCTGTGCCTTCGTTCAGGCGAGCATAGGTTCAACTTTAGTTGAAATCATAAGGTGGTCAGCGCTGGCGTCTATGACCATTTTGAACCGCGCCAGTATATCCTAATTGCATCCGCCGGCGCAATTAGGTTCCCATTTGGCCAATAACTCACTTTAATCTGGTACAATCTGATTCCCTGATGACAGAGCAGAAACCTATTTTGGTGGTCGCCGGCATCATACGGAGGGGCGAGCATATTCTGATATGCCAGCGGCGGCGCTCCGGCGCTTACGGCCTGCAGTGGGAATTTCCCGGCGGCAAGGTGAGAGATGGAGAAGCCTTGCCAACCGCGCTGAGGCGGGAGCTGGAAGAAGAACTGGCGATTGAAGCGGAAGTGGGTGGGGAGGTATTTCGCCTTCGCCACCACTATCCCGACCGCTACGTGGAAGTGGTTTTCTTCGCCATAACGAACTATGGCAGGGAGCTTCGCAACCAGGTTTTTGAGGCCATTGCCTGGGCGCCGCGCGCCAAGCTTCCTGAGTACAACTTTCTGGAAGCGGATCGCGAGTTGGTCAACCGCCTCTCCAAGGGGGAGCTTGTTTAACTTCGAGCGTAGGGCGATACTCGAAAATCGGGATTCGAAACTCGAAAATCGAACATCGAAATTCGCAGGGTATACATCGAGTTTCATATCTCGAACCTTCAGATTCGACAAGATGTGTGCCGCTGTTTGGCTCGTGGCCGCCATCCTCCTGCCCACCGCTTGTATGTGGGCGCAAGTCGAGACCGTGGAGTCGCCCTCCAAGGCCGCCCTGTGGGTCAGTCATAGCCGCCTGGAAGGCCATCTGGCTCTGAAGTATTCATCGGACGGCGCTTTCTCGCCCGATGCTTCCCTGCTCGCCGTGGTCACTGGCAACAAAGTGCTGTTAATGAATCTGCGCACCGACAGTGTCCAAAAGGCTTTGAAGCCCCACTTAGCTGATGTCGAGGACTTGGAGATCCACTCCGCCAATTTCCTTTCTCCCCATCAACTTTTCCTGCTCGCCAACGGGGTATTCCATGTCAAAGGCAAACCGGCGGCCTCCACTCCCCTGTTGGCGTTTCAGTGGGACATCGATGGAGATCATGTGGAAGGAAAGGTGAATGCCGTGGGCTCCAGAGGGGGGTTCAGTCCGGCGCGCTACTTCCCCATGATCGGTTACCTGGCACTCTACAAGGAGGGCAACTTCGATCTGTGGAATCCTCGATCGAGCCAAGGCGGTACGGTCAGCATCCCCGACCTCACCCAGATCCCCAATCTCTACGAGATTTCTCCGGACGGCCATTGGATGCTGCTGGCGCAGATTCAAACCACTTCGGGGGCGGACCCCTCCGTGGTGGAATTGAAAACCCACAAATTTGTCGATGCGCTGCGCGGGCATGAGGGCACCGTCTTGAGCATGGCCTTCTCCCATGACACGAAGAAAGTGGTGACCGCCTGCGAAGATGGCAAGCTGCGCGTCTTCTCGGTGGGCGATTGGAAACTCCTCGAAACGCTCACGGGTCACCAGGGGCCCGTGCATCGGGCGGAGTTCTCACCCAATGGCAAGTGGATCGCCTCCGCCGGTGAGGACCGAACGGTGCGCGTGTGGTCCGCGGAAGAGGGGACGTTGCTGCAGACCCTTCAGGAAAGTCAGGAACCGCTGCTGGACGTCGCCTTCTCTCCAGACAGCCGCTTCATCGCTGCCTCCACCGAAGAGTTGGTTCTAACTTGGCAACGGCAGGGCGGCGAGTGAACTACGCGGGGTTAGGGATTAGGGATTGGGTCTCGGGAAGTGGGGCTCGGGATTCAAAATCTTACTTCCCGAGTCCCGAGCCCCTAAACCCTAGCCCCTAATCCCCAATCCCGAGTCTCTCCGAGTTGTGTTAAAATTTCCTGTGACCAAGCAATTCAGGGACTGGCGCGAAGCAGATATCTTATGCCCAAAGTCGGAATGGTGAGTCTGGGCTGTCCCAAGAATCTTGTGGACAGCGAGGTGATGCTGGGGATCCTGGCGGACCAGGGGTACGAGCTGACGGCGCACCCCGACCAAGCGGAGATCATCATTGTCAATACTTGCGCCTTCATCGAACCCGCCAAACAGGAATCCATCAACACCATTTTGGAAATGGCCGGGTACAAGAAGCGCGGCGCCGCCAAGAAACTGGTAGTGGCCGGATGCCTGGTGGAGCGTTACAGGCGGGAGATTCTGGAACAGATACCGGAAGTCGATGACGTGATCGGCACGAATGAGCTGGAGCGCGTGCTGGCAGCTTGCCAGAAAGAGCCCCACCCCCGCGCCACGGGCACGCCCGCAGAGCCGTACCTTTACCATGAATTCACGCCGCGCGTGCTCTCCACGCCGGGTTATTCCGCCTATCTGAAAATTGCCGAAGGCTGCGACCACCCCTGCACGTTCTGCGTGATTCCACAAATGCGTGGCGCTTTTCGTTCGCGGCGCTTCGCCTCGGTGATTCGCGAGGCGGAAAACCTGGCCAAGCGGGGGGTGCGGGAAATCACCATTGTCGGGCAGGACACCACGAGCTACGGCGAAGATCTGGGCCTCCGGGAGGGATTGCCGGCGCTGCTCCGCGAGCTCGGCAAGATTCCGGACCTCGTCTGGGTGCGCTTTCTCTATTGCTACCCGAACCGGGTTACGGACGCGCTGATCGCCGCCGTGGCGGAAACGCCGAAGGTGGCAAAGTATTTCGACATTCCCCTGCAACACGCGAGTTCGAGCGTCCTGAAGCTGATGAAACGCGGATCGAGCGGGCAGCAGTTTCTGCGCCGGCTGGAGAAAATCCGCGCCGCCATTCCCGGAGTAGCACTGCGGACCTCGTTCATCGTCGGCTTTCCCGGCGAAACCGACGATGATTTCAGATCCCTGCTGGATTTCGTCGCGGCGGCGGAGTTTGACCACCTGGGCGTTTTCGTGTATTCCAATGAGGAAAGCAGCGGGAGTTTTGCACTGTCAAATCAGGTGGCGGCGCCCACCGCTCGCCATCGGCAGAAGCAGCTCATGGCCCTTCAGCGGAAGATCTCGCGGCGCACCTTGCGGCGGATGGTGGGAATATCGCTGCCGGTGCTGGTGGAAGGCCCCTCGGAAGAAACCGAGTTGCTCTTTCAGGGTCGTAGCGAGCGGCAGGCGCCTGGCATCGACGGCTGCATCCTTATCAATGACATCGAGGGACCCGCGCCGCAGCCGGGGGATTTTCGCTGGGCCACGATCACCGCAGCGGGCGATTACGATCTGGTGGCGCGCCTGGAGGCGCGAGCCTTTGCCGAGAGGTGGTCCACTGCAAACCCGTTGCCGGCGGGAGGCGCGCTGGTGCAAATTCAGCCCGCCGCCGCTGTTCCGTCCGCCTGAGGGGCGATCATGCGTTGCCCCATCTGCAAGCAGAACGTCGCGTGGGAAAGCAATCCGTTCCGCCCCTTCTGCAGTGAGCGGTGCAAGCTGATCGATCTGGATAACTGGTTGGAGGAGCGCTACCGGGTCCCGCCGCCGGTTGATACCGGGGAAAAAGACGCGGGGGAGGACAGGACCACGGGCACCAAGGGGGAGCGTGACTGAACGGCGGGCGGGACCGGCCATTTGGATTGCCACCGTGGGGGGGGCGGGCAACTTCCCCATTGCCCCCGGTACCGCGGGATCCCTGGTGGGAGTGGCCGTGGTGGCAGGGTTGGGGCAATTGCCCCTGGACCGCACCACCGCAATTGCCGTTCTGGCGGTGGCTTCGGTTGTGTTTTTCGCCCTGGGCGTTTGGGCGGCGGGTGAAGCGGAAAAGTTTTTTGACCGCACGGACCCCGGCCAGGTGGTGGTGGATGAAGTCGTCGGCCAGATGCTGACCTTCCTGCTGCTTCCCCACGCCACATGGAAATGGCTGCTGGGCGGTTTCCTTTTGTTCCGGGCGTTCGATATCGTAAAGCCTTTTCCGGCTCGACAAGCAGAGCGATTTCCGCGCGGCTGGGGTATCATGTTAGATGATGTTGTTGCGGGGGTGTACGGCCTGTCCGTGCTGGCCGTGATAGGATTGGTCAACCGATGAGCTTGTGGAAAAAAACCGAAAAGCCAGAGTCGGAGAAACCCGTGGAAAAAGAAAGGGAGGAGGCGGGACTCCCCGTTGAAAAGACCGCGGCAAGGGGAAAAAACCGGCCGCAAATCACCGGCGTCAGTCCGCGTGCCGCGATTCCGGGAGGGGAGATCGTGATCCGGGGCAGCGGTCTGGCGGAGAACGGCCGTCGCCCGCAAGTGCGATTCGGCGATCAGCCCGGAAGCCTGCTCTTGAGTTCGCCGAACCGCTTGATTGTCCGCGTCCCGGAAGACGTGGTCAGCCGGAACCTGACGGTGGAGACTGGGGGCGGTTTGGGCGCGCCCGCCTCCGTCGTGGTGGGCGTGACCATTGCCCAAAATCTGCATCCAGTGGCCAATCCCGCTTTGGATCCCCAGGGCAACATCTTCACCACCTTTAGCGGCACGCGCGGGCAGAAGGTTTCAACTTCGGTGTTCAAGATCGATTTGAATCGGGTCATGCACCCCTTCTTGAACGAGGTCCTGAACGCCACGGGAGTTGCTTTCGACCGCGAAGGAAACCTTTACGTGTCGAGCCGCATGGAAGGGTCAATTTACAAGGTGACCCCTAGCGGCCAGCGCTCCGCCTACGCGCAGGGGATGGGGGTGGCGACGGGAATCGCCTTCGACCGCCATGAAAACCTCTATGTGGGCGACCGCACCGGCACGATCTTCAAGATCAGCCCGGATCGCCAGATCTTTGTTTTCGCTACCATCGAGCCCAGCGTGGCGGCTTATCATTTGGCGTTCGGCCCTGCCGGCGACCTTTATGTTACGGGGCCCACAACTTCCAGCTTCGATCACGTGCTGCGCATCTCTCCGGCGGGCGAGGTCACATCTTTTTATCGAGGCCTGGGACGGCCGCAGGGAATGGCCTTCGACATCGCGGGCAATCTTTACGTGACGGCTTCGCTGGGGGGCAGACGCGGCGTGGTGCGCTTGACGCCGGACGCCCAAGCGGAATTGGTCGTCTCCGGATATGACCTGGTGGGTTTGGCTTTCGGCCGCCACGGATCGATGATTCTTGCCACCCATGATTCGTTAGTCGATCTTCCCCTGGGCGTCGAGGGGATGCCGCTGGTGAAGTAGCTTGCGGGCCATCCGCAGTCAGCTTGCGGTTAAGGGATCCAGCTTTATTGCCCGAGCTGATCGCTGACGGCGGGTGGCGGACTGCTCAAATATGGATGCCGAAATCATTGCCGTCGGTTCCGAACTCTTGACCCCCCAGCACACCGATACCAACTCCCTTTACCTCACCGAAAGACTCAACCATTTGGGAATCCTGGTGCGATTCAAATCCATTGTGGGGGACTCGAAGGAGGACCTTGAGGCGATGCTGCGCGCGGCGCTCGAGCGGTCACCTCTCATCGTGCTGACTGGCGGCCTGGGGCCGACGGAAGACGACTTGACGCGCGACGTTGTGGCGGAAGTGCTGGGCCGCCCTCTGCACGAAGTCGCGGAGCTTCGCCAGCGCATAGAAGACCGCTATGCGCGCTTGGGCCGTGCCATGCCAGCAAACAATCTGCGGCAAGCTCAGGTGCCGGAGGGCGCCGAGTGGCTGGAGAACCGCAACGGCACAGCGCCGGGAATTTGGATCGAACAAAAAGACAACATCGTCGTATTGTTGCCGGGGCCCCCGCGCGAACTCGAACCCCTGTTTGATGCCACCTGTTTTCCGCGCCTGCAACGCGTGGCTTCCGGCACGCCCATCAAAACGCGGGTTTACAAAATAGTGGGATTGCCGGAATCGGAAGTCGACCAACTCATTGCCCCTCTTTATCGCTCTTACCAAAACCCCACCACCACGATCCTCGCCTCGCTGGGCACCATTGAAGTGCACTTGCGCGCACGCGCCGCCACAGACCAGGAAGCGGAAGCGCGGCTGGCCGAACTCGGCGACAAGATCGAATTGGCTCTCGGCGACCACGTCTATTCCACCAAAGGCGAGAGCTTGGAAGAAGTCGTGGGCATGTATCTGGTGATGCGGCAGAAAACCGTGGCGGTGGCGGAAAGCTGCACGGGCGGTTTGCTGGCCGAACGCCTGACGCGCGTTTCCGGGAGCTCCAGCTATTTCCTGGGTGGCGCCGTCTGCTACACCAATGAGATGAAAACCCGATGGGCGGGAGTTCCGGCGGAGCTGATTGAAACTCATGGCGCCGTTTCCCAAGCTGTTGCCCAGGCACTGGCCGAAGGCGTGCGTGCCCGGTCGGGCGCGTCCATTGGAGTGGGAATTACCGGCATTGCCGGCCCCACGGGGGGGAGCAACGAGAAGCCGGTAGGATTGGTTTTCGTCGCCCTCGCCGACGAGCGCGGAACGCAAGTCCGGGAGTTTCATTTCCCTGGCTCCCGCGACCGCGTGCGCCATTGGGCCACGCAGATGGCGCTGGAAATGGTGCGGCGGAGAATCAGGGATTAGGGGTTAGGGATTAGGAACTCGGGGTTCGGAAGCCTCCTTCCCTAACCCCGAATCCCTAACCCCGAAACACAGCCATGCGCGCCTTTATTGCCATTGACCTGCCCGAACCCCTACATGTTGCGCTGGCCGAGGCGCAACAAGGTTTCCGTAGCGCCTGCCGCGACGCGCGCTGGACGCGGCCAGAGGGCATCCATCTTACCCTCAAGTTTCTCGGCGAAATCTCCGACGTGCAAACGCCGCAGGTAGTGGAAGCGCTCACGCAAATCGGCCCGCTCGAACCTTTCTCTGTGGAAGTGCAAGGGTTCGGGTTTTTCCCCAAGGCGCAACGGCCGCGAGTGTTCTGGGCCGGCGTTGCGGCGCCGCCAGCGCTGGCGGAACTCGCCACGCGGGTCGAGAGCCAGATGGAGAAGATCGGAATTGGGCGCGAGGATCGCACCTTCTCGCCCCACCTGACCCTGGCACGGTTTGAAGTGCCGCGCCCACAGCCGGCGCTGGTGGCAGCGGTGGCCGGAAGGGCCAGCACATCCCTGGGGAAGTTTGAAGCCTCGGAATTTTTCCTGTTTGAAAGTAAACTGTCACCACAAGGCGCGCAGTACCGGAAAGTGATGCGCTTTCCACGTGCCTGAAAGGACGAAATTCGAAACTCGAAATTCGGGCCGAGTTTCGAGTTTCGAGTCCCGTTTTTCCTAGAGGTCGATCTAGAAAAGCATGTTCGGTGCCCTCACTCCATTGTTCGCTTACCTTCTGGGCTCCATTCCCTTCGGATACCTTATTGTCCGCTGGCAAAAAGGGGTGGATGTGCGCAGCACGGGGAGCGGCTCCACCGGCGCCACCAACGTGATGCGGAATCTCGGGATCGTGGGCTTTGTGGCCACCTTCATCCTGGACGTGGGGAAAGGGACTGCCGCCGTGCTCATGGCATCGCGGCTGACTTCCGGAGACCCGCGATGGATTGCCGCCTCCTCGGTGGCGGCCATCCTGGGCCACTGCTTCCCCGTCTGGCTGAAATTCCGCGGCGGCAAAGGCGTCGCCACCGGCGTGGGAGTCTTCATTGCTCTGGCTCCCCTTCAGGTTGCGCTGGTGCTCGTCATCTTCGCGCTTGTCGTGGGGATTTGGCGGTATATTTCCTTGGGCTCGATCGTCGCTACGGCGGCGTTTCCGCTCCTCGTTTATTATATGAAACACCCGCCCCTGCCGATTCTTCTTGGCGCAGTGGGCAGCGCGCTGATTATCATCGCCATGCACCGTGCTAATATTCGCAGGCTGCTGGACGGGACGGAAAATAAGGTGGGAAAGAAGAAGACGGAAGTCAGGAGGCAGGAGCCCGGAGCCAGGAGTCAGTAGCCCGTCATTGGTGATTGTCCAATGTGACCGTCGTGTTCTCCGCGACCAACGAAAGACTTGCAAATCACAAATCGCCAATCACCAAAGCGACGGACTACGGACAACTGACAACGGACAGCTCTTTATGAAGAAAATCGCCACAATCGGCGCGGGTAACTGGGGCACGGCTTTGGCGGCGACGCTCGCACAATTAGGCCACGCCGTGACGCTTTGGGCCTATGAGCCAGAGGTAGTGGAAGGCATCCGCTCCCGGCATGAAAACGAGATCTTCATGCCCGGCTTCAAGCTGCCGGAGAATCTTTCCGCCACCGGCGATCTGGGGGAAGCGCTGGCAGGGGCGGAAGTGGTGCTCAGCGTCATGCCCTCGCATGTTTGCGGGACGCTCTATCAGCAAATGCTCCCGCACCTGCGGCCCGAGATGATTTTCGTGAGCGCCACCAAAGGCCTGGATACCGGCCGCTTGATGCGCATGAGTGAGGTCATTCGCAGCGTGGTGGGCGATTCGTTCCCACCCCGCCTGTGCGCGCTCTCCGGGCCGAGCTTTGCCAAAGAAGTCATGCGCGGTGATCCCACTGCGGTGGTGGTGGCATCTGACGACCGCGACGCGGCGCAACAGGTGCAGCGTGAGTTCGCTTCGCGCGCGCTGCGTCTTTACACCTCCAGCGACGTGGTGGGAGTGGAATTGGGTGGGTCGGTGAAAAACGTGATTGCCCTCGCCGCAGGCGTGGTGGAAGGGCTGGGGCTGGGGCACAATCCCACCGCCGCGCTGATTACCCGCGGGTTGGCGGAGATGACTCGCCTGGCCTGCGCCTGCGGGGCCAAACGCGAAACCCTCGCCGGCCTCGCCGGCATGGGCGACCTGGTCCTCACCTGCACCGGCGACCTCAGCCGCAATCGCACGGTGGGCATGGAACTCGGCAAGGGGCGCAAACTCGCGGAGATCATCGGGTCCATGCGCATGGTCGCCGAAGGCGTTAAAACCACTACCGCCACCGTAGCGCTGGCCAAGAGGCTTCAAGTGGAAATGCCCATCACCCGTCAAGTCCACAGAATTTTGGAAGGGGAAGTTTCCCCCCGCGAAGCCATCCGCGAGCTGATGGAACGGTCGCTGAAGGAAGAGTGACTGTAAAGGGTAAAGTATAAAGGTCAAAGGATAAAGGATAAGCATGGCAGGACCTAATGCTGGAGGCGCTCTACCCTTTAACCTTTACACTTTACCCTTCACCCTTAGCTTTTATACGCGCGGTCATAAATACTTGCGAATATTTGTGAGATGTGCTTTCATGTAGAGCATGAAAGCGCTGACGGTTGCTGAGGCTTCGGTCATCGTTCTGGGTTTGCAGGATGAGATTCGACG
>JBEKNU010000268.1:0-10371 GCA_049522495.1 Terriglobia bacterium | reverse complement strand
TATCGTGGCGGCAGAAAAGGAATTCAGCCCCTGGGCACGGGGATCGGCCACCCTGAAAAGGTTGTGTGCCCTATCCTGAATCACGGCTAATTATTCGCAATTACTTATGACCGTGCGTATAGCCGCCGGCCGCTCCCCCTCTTGGCTCTCGGGCACCGGTGAGCTTCTTGGTGGCGAACATGATCGAGGAACCAACCGCCCAAAGTATGAGCGGCAGGACGATCATCACGACGACATGGCTGGCCGCGTGCCCCCAACTTTTACCATCTACTTTGTGGGGTGAAAACTCAGGGGCGCTGAAGATGTTATCCTCAGCGGTCAGTATCGCTATCACGATCCCGGTGATAATAATGCAATTGCCGATAATCACCGGCAAGGCGATTACAGGCAGCAGTTGTTTGTAACTTCCAAAGCCACTCGAGTAGACATAGACCGAGTAGTAGAGCATTCCCAAGAGAAAGAGAACGGTTAAACTGAGAAACCTCGTCATATTATTGGGCACGCCGAGAAGTGATAGGCTCAGCCTCGCTATCCCCACAACCAGGACCAGAATCAGGAACCCTCTTTCGAATCTCACGTAGTCAGATAAGGTCTTCCCGAAGATGTTCATCTTGGCTTCCCTTCCGCAGGTTTCCCCTACTGCTGCCTGACGCCCCAACCACCGGTGACGATACCGCCCCGCCCACGCCCAGTCAAACAATAAAAGCCGGGGATTTTGTTGACTCACAGTTTTTGTCTCCGTCTGTTCTCCGTGATCTCTGTGTGCTCTGTGGTGAGTTTGTTCTTCGCTCAGGCCGGCGGCAAAGGCAGTAGGGAAGGATTCAACCACGGAGGCCACAGAGGTCCCGGAGAATAGACATATCACGGAACTGAAGATAGACTTAATGAAGCGTAGACACCTCTCCCCCACCCGAAGTTCCAAAATTTTGTTTGGTATCAAACAGAAGAGTCGCCGGCCACGCGGATCACCTCCGCGGCTTGACAAGCGCCTGATAGACGAGGGGTTGGCTCAATGCCTCCACATTGGGCCACTCAGGGCCCATCATTCGTTGGGTCATGCCGACAAAGATCAGATCGTTCGTGGGATCGACCCAAAACCAAGTGTCCGCTGCTCCGAACCAGTAGAAAGTGCCTTTGCCCACCACTTCGTCGGCTTCGAGCGGGTCCGAGTAGACCGCGCAATCGTAACCCCACCCCAAGCCTGGCCGGATGGTTACCGGACCAATTGAGAACTCACCGGTCATGAGACTGGGAGCAAGATGGTCTGAGGTCATGAGCTCGACCGTGGCCGGCGCCAGGATGCGCACGCCGTTCAACTCGCCGCCGTTAAGGAGCATCTGAGCGAAGCGCAGATAGTCCTGCGCGGTCGAAACCATACCGCCGCCGCCCATAGGCATTGATGGCTGCGTTGCGTAGTCGTCGGCGGTTACGCCGCGCGCCTGGTTCACCACCAGCTCGCCGTTCTGGCCCGATACATAAAGCGTGGCAAACCGGTTCCGCTTTTCTGGGGGCACGAAAAAGCCGGTGTCCTTCATGCCGAGGGGCCCGAAGATGCGCTGCTGCATGAAATCGGGCAGCGACTGTCCCGACAGTTTTTCAACGATATAGCCCTGGATATCCATCGACGCGCTGTAGACCCAGCGTGTTCCCGGCTGGTAGAGCAACGGGATCTTCGCCAGCTTGTCGATCATGTCCTGAAGCGATGCGGATTGCATCACCTGCTCATCCCGGTACATCTTATCGACCGGAGTTTCGCCGAAGTACCCGTATGTGAACCCCGCGGTGTGGGTCATCAGCTCGCGCATGGTGGGGGGATGGACAGGGTCTTCCAGAATCATCTTGCCGCTCTCGTCCACGCCCTTGAAAACTTTCAGATGGGCAAACTCGGGGATGTACTTCGAGACCGGATCCAAGGGATGCCATTTGCCCTCTTCGTAAAGGATCATCATGGCAACGCCGGTGACCGGCTTGGTCATGGAGAAGATGCGGAAGATGGTGTCCTTCGTCATCGGAGCGCCGCTTGCGATGTCTTTCTTGCCGTACGTCTCCTCCTCAACCACTTTGCCGTGGCGCGCCAGAATGGTCACGACGCCGGCAAGCTGCTTTTGGTCCACTTCTCGCTGCATCCCCGCATGGAGCCGCTTGAGTCGCTCGGACGAGAAGCCGAACGCCTCCGGCTTATTCGTGGAAACTCCTTGGGTCTTGCCGTTCGCTTGTTGAGCCTGGGTCTGATGCGCGCCGGCGACCAAGAGCAATCCGGCGAGCAGCGATAAAGCGAAACGGGAGAGTTGTGGGTTTTTCATGGGTCTTAGTCTAATCCTTTACCCCGCCCCATTCCCTGAGGTGTCGTCCCCGATGTAGGGGGGTGGCTTGCCGTCCCCTCGTTATCCATTGCTGCCGAACGACAAAGTAGGGCAAGCCCTACCGCTACGGCGTGCCCAAGTCTCCATGAATCAGTGGTTCCACCCAGGCCTGAAAATCTTGGGGATACTCAACCGGCAGGGCGCTGGCGTCATCGAGTTTTTTCCATTCTTCCGGCGGGAAGGCCCAACCGCCCGCTCCCAGGTTTTCGTGAAGCTGTGCGAGATTGCGCGCTCCGATGATGGCTGAGGTGACGCCGGGCATGGCGAGTAGCCACGCGATGGCCACTTGGCAGAGCGTTTTTCCCAGGCGAGCGGATGCCCCTTCGACGGCGTGCAGGATTTGGTAATTCCGTTCCGTGAAAAGCCGCTCCACCCAGGAACGCATGGAGGGATCCGAGTCCGCCAAGCGTGACGCCGTGGGGGCGCCCTCTCCCGAGCGGTACTTGCCGCTCAGGAAGCCGCTGCCCAAGGGGCTCCAGGCAATGACGCCAACACCTTCGTCGCGGCAAAGCGGAAGAATCTCGCGCTCGATCGCCCGGCACACTAAGCTGTACTGCGGCTGGAGACAATCGAAGCGGGCGTAGCCTTGCAACGCCGACACACCGAGCGCCTTGACCAATTGCCAGGCGATAAAATTCGAGCACCCGAGGTATCGAACCTTTCCCTGCCTGACCAGCGCATCAAGCGCCGAAATGGTTTCTTCCAACGGCGTGTGCGAATCAAAGCAATGCACCTGGTAGAGGTCGAGGTAATCGGTTTGCAAACGACGCAGGCTCGCTTCAATCCCTTCGAAGATATGCTTGCGCGAAAGCCCTTTGCGATTCGCCCCCGCGCCAGCGGGAAAGAAAACCTTGGTGGCCAGCACCACGTCATCCCGGCGGCCCTTCAGCCCTTTTCCCAGGATTTCCTCGGAACGTCCGTCTGCGTATCCGTCGGCGGTATCAAGGAAATTGCCCCCTTGATCGAGATAGGCGTTCAGGATCGCCAGCGATTCTTTTTCATCGCAGCCCGGCACCCGGCGCCCGCCGGGCAGGCCACCAAACGTCATCGTGCCGAGACAGATTTCCGAGACCTTTAGGCCTGTACGTCCCAGTAATCGAGTGCGCATGAATGTCCCGTGGAATGAAAGTCCGGAGTCCGAAGTCCCACGAAGGAAGTCCGAAAAGGCTTCTCACCGCGGAGGCGCGGAGATCTGAGTACAAAAGGCCTCTTCTCTGCGTCCCAACGCCTCGGCGGCAATGAATCACAACGCTCGGACTTTAGACCCCGGTCCTAATCTTTGAACGCCGAGCTCATCCGTCATGTAGCTTTGAAGCTGGCGGTCTCTTCCAGAGTGCCCCACTGGATCGTTATCGTTCCGCCCTTCCCTGTCTTGGCCAGTTTTATGGTAACCAGATCCACAGAGCTCGCCGCCTGGGTATCCTTCAAAGGCGCGGACGCGAAAGCCTCTGAAGCCGGGGGGGCGGGGGCTCCCCATTGGCCGTGCTTCTTGTCGAAAAGCAACTTCCATGTCTTGTCTTCCTGCTGCTGCATCCATATGCTGTATTCCCCGGCAGGAATCGTAACGTCACCAAAAGCCAGGTCGGTTTCGGTCTTGAAGGTTGTGGAGGTGTCAGCGCCCATCCGCCACAGGTCTCCTGGTTTCAAAGCGCCGAGCCTCTGTTCAATAGTTTGGCCTTTCAGAGAGGGTTGCCCATACTCCACCGAAACCGTTTTCCCCTTGAGGGTCAAAGTCGAAGTGGCCCGGGGGTTCCTGGCGTGATGTTGCGCGAAAGCCACAGCCGCGAGGCAGGCCACCATCAGCGCACTCAGCAATCCTATTGCAAATTTTTTCATTTCATCCTCCTTTGTATCTATAACTTTCAGCTTTGATCTCTAGACGCCGAACTCTCCCGTCATTTCGCTTTGAAGCTGGCGGCCGCTTCCAGAGTGCCCCACTGGATCAGGAGCATCCCACCACTTCCCGCTTTGCTGAGGGTTAGAGTTACCATCTCAACGGACGTCGCAGGCTTGGTTTCTTTCAAAGGCACGGACGCGAAACAAGCCGAAGCCTCGGGAGCGGGCTCTCCCCATTGCCCGTGGTCCTTGTCGAAAAGGAGCTTCCAGGAATTATCTTCCTGCCGTTGCATCCAAATGCTGTATTCCCCGGCAGGGATCGTAACGCCACCAAAAGCCAGGTCGATGTCAGTCTTAAAGGTCGTGGAGCTATCAGCCCCTAATCGCCATAGACTCCCCGGTTTCAACCTGCCGAGCAACTCATCCGTGGTGCGTCCCTTGAGCGAGGGCCGCCCGTAGTCGACTGAAACCGTTTTCCCCTTGAGGGTCAAAGTCGATGTGCCTCGGGGGTTGCCCTGCGCAACAACCACAGCCGCGAAGCAGGCCACCATCAGCACACTCAGCAATCCCATCACGAGTTTCCTCATCTTAATCCTCCTCAATCTAGATATTTTCAGGTTTAGCTGGAATTCCTTTTTGCGTTGCCAATCTTCAAACCCTTTGACGCTGAAACCTTTCCTCGGCATTGCTCCTTACTCGCTCTTCGGGTTGACGCAAGGGCTGGCAATCAGGAGGCCTACGGCAGCAACTCCTGCGCGCCCCCCCAAGAACTGATGGATTGTCTGAACATCACCCGAACAAATTGCGAGGGGCGATTATACCGCCGCCGCCAGTCTTCCGCCAGAGATGTCTGGCAAATTTGGTAGCTGGTAGATGGTAGGTGGGCTGCGGGAGACTCTCCTCTGGACGGGCATTATGGTTTTCCCCATTTACCACCTACCACCTGCCACCTACATTTATCTCCCACATGCCACCTACCACCTACGACCAACCTCAGAAGAAATGGTAGAGTCATAGGGGGTGGGTGGCATTGTGCCGGAACTTCCCGATATCGTCGTCTACATCGAGGCCCTCGCGCCGCGCATCCTGAATCAGACGGTGGAGCGGGTGCGGGTGGCCAGTCCGTTCCTACTTCGCACCGCCACGCCGCCCCTTCAGGCGGTGGAAGGTAAACCCGTCCGCGAACTGCGGCGCATCGGCAAGCGTATCGCCATCGGCTTCGAAAATGATCTCTGGCTGGTGCTGCACTTGATGATTGCGGGGCGCTTGCACTGGAGCAAGCCGGGCGTGAAGCTCACTGCCCAGCGTTCGCTGGCAGCCATGGATTTTCCCCAGGGCAGCTTGCTCCTGACCGAAGCGGGCTCGCAGCGTCGCGCGTCAATGCACGTCGTCCAAGGCGAAGACGCTTTGCAGGATCTCGATCCCGGCGGATTGGAAGTTCTTACCGCTGAACTCGACTCCTTTGCGGCGCGCCTGACATCCGCCAATCACACCCTGAAGCGCGCCCTAACCGACCCCCGATTGTTCAGCGGCGTCGGCAACGCTTACTCTGACGAAATCCTTCACCGCGCTCAACTTTCTCCGGTCGCGCTGAGTCAGCGGCTGAGCAGTGATGACATTGAACGCCTGTACGATGCCACAAATGGCGTTCTCGTCGAGTGGACTGACCGGCTGCGCAGTCAGGCCCAGGGTGGGTTTCCGGAAAATGTGACGGCATTTCGCGAGGAAATGGTGGTCCACGGGAAATATGGCAAGCCCTGCCCGCGTTGCGGGACCAAAGTGCAGCGCATTCGCTATGCCAACAACGAAACCAACTACTGCCCGAAATGCCAGACGAACGGCAAGCTCCTCGCCGACCGCGCCCTTTCACGCCTGATGAAGCAGGATTGGCCGCGCACCCTGGAAGAACTGGAGTCCTTGATTCGCAAACATACCTAGGCCTCAGAAGTATTGAGCGCGGACATTGACCTTCCAACAGAGCGCGTGATAACGTCTCGGCGAAAGCGAGCGCTCAATTGAAAACCCTAAAAGCCTTTGTCCTTTTGCTTGCCCTCCCCGTTCTGACTATGGCTGGACCGGACCCCCGGCTCGAACAATTCAATGATTGGAAGTTTGGTCTGTTCATCCATTGGGGAGTTTGCTCGCTGGCAAGTTGGGAAAACTCGTGGCCCCTCATGCGACCCCTCGCCAAGAGGCAGCCGGGCAATACGGAGGAGTATTACGCAACCCTGGCCCCCCAATTTAACCCCGTCCGATTCGACCCCGACGCGTGGGTAAAATTAGCCAAAGACGCCGGCCAACGCTACATCGTGTTCACGGCGAAGCATCTCGATGGATTCTCCATGTGGGATTCTCTCTACACCGATTATAAGATCACCAAAACCCCCTACGGCAAAGACATCGTGAAGCAACTCGCGGACGCGTGCCATCGTGCCAACATGCCGCTGGGCTTCTACTACTGCACGGCGGATATGCACCACCCTGACTATCGCGACACCTCCAAAATCATCGGCGAAAATTGGCATGGCGAACCCTGGCGCCCGGAGTGGCCGATATATCTCGATTACGTGGGCCTGCAACTCACCGAGTTGCTGACGCGTTACGGGCCGGTCGCAGTGATCTGGTTCGATGCCGTTGCCCCATTGGAGGAGTTCGATGGCCGGCGATTCTCCCGCTTGATTAATGAATTGCAGCCCGAGACATTGATCAACAACCGGCTGGGCGTGGGGGGGGATTTCGATACGCCTGAGCAGCACAATCCCAAGGGTGTGCCCACCAACAAAGTCGCCGGCAGCAACGTCAAGGTGATTAACGACACGGTTGCCGGAACCGTCCCCAAAGCCGAAGACTTCCGGCCTTGGGAGACCTGCCAGGTCATCACTCAGAGAAATTGGTTCTACCACAAGGATGAACAAAACTTTAAATCGGTCAAAGAGCTGATTCAATTGCTGGCGGACACTGCCAGCAAGGGCGGCAACCTGCTGCTCGACGTCGGCCCCGGCCCGGATGGCACGATTCGGCCGGAGTTTACGGAGCGACTGCTTGGCATGGGCGCGTGGCTGAAGGTTAACGGCGATTCGATTTATGGCACTACTTACGGTCCGCTGCAGAACCTCTCCTTTGGCCGCTCGACGCGCAAGGACAAGACCATCTACTTGCACGTGTTCAATTGGCCCGCAGACGGCAAACTCCAGGTAGATGGTCTCGATCAACACATCGCTTCCGTCCGCTTGCTCGCGGGCGGCAATAGACTCGCCTACCATCAGAAAAACGAAAGGCTGGAAATTGACATGCCCCGCCAAGCGCCCGACGAAAATGATTCGGTGTTGGAGGTGGTGACACATTGAGGAACCCTTGGATGAAAATTCGAACGACTTTGTTTCTGCTGCTTGCCCTCCCCTCTCTGGCCGCGGGAGTATCTGATCCTAGAATCCAGAAATTCAACGATTGGAAGTTCGGCATGTTCCTTTGCTGGGGAGTTTGCTCGGTAGCCAGCGTGGAATGTTCGTGGCCGATCATGCGCCCCAGCCCCAAGCGCTGGCCCGGCATGACGGAAGCCGTTTACGCCACCCTGCCGGGCCAATTCAACCCGGCCCATTTCGACCCGGACGCGGTAGTGCAATTGGCCAAGGACGCCGGCCAGCGCTACATTGTGTTCACCGCCAAGCACCACGATGGCTTCTGCATGTTCGATTCGCTGTATACGGATTACAAGGTCACCAAGACGCCTTACGGCAAAGACATTGCCAAGGAGCTTGCCGACGCCTGCCATCGCGCCAACATGCCACTGGGCTTCTATTACTCTCCGCCCGACATGCATCACCCCGACTATCGCGACACCTCCAAGCCCGTGAGCGAGAACTACCACGGCGAGCCCTGGCGCCCCGAGTGGCCGGTCTTTCTCGATTACGTAGGGCTTCAGGTCAGCGAACTCCTGACGCACTATGGTCCCGTCGCAGTGGTATGGTTCGACGCCATCGCTCCTCTGGAGGAATTCGACGGGCGGCGCTATCTGCGCTTGATTCACGCCTTGCAGCCCGACGCGTTGGTGAATAACCGCCTCGGCGTGGGAGGAGATTTCGATACTCCCGAGCAACACCTGCCCAAGGGTGTGCCCACCAAAAGCGTCGCCGGCAACAATCTCGATGTGATTAACAACTCAGTGGCAGGCGTCGCGCCCCCCTCCGAAGATTTTCGGCCGTGGGAAACGTGCATGACCACCAATAGCACCTGGTACTATGACCGCAACGATCTTAGCTTTAAGTCGGCGAAGCAATTGATTCAGACCCTCGCGGACATTGCCAGCAAAGGTGGCAACTTTCTGCTCGCAGTCGCACCCGGTCCGGACGGGACAATTCAACCAGAATTTGTAGAGCGCCTGCACGCTATGGGGGCGTGGCTGAAGATCAACGGCGACTCGATCTATGGCACCACTTTTGGCCCCCTCCAACAACTTCCCTTCGGTCGCTCGACACGCAAGGACAAGACGGTGTACCTGCACATTTTCGACTGGCCCGCCGACGGCAAACTTCAGGTTGACGGCCTGACCGGGCACGTCGCTTCGGTCCACTTGCTCGCGGGCGGCCAGCGACTTACCTATCGCCAGGACAGCAGCAAGCTGGTCATTGACACGCCCCGCCAAGCGCCTGACGAAAACGACTCGGTGCTGGCGGTCGAAACGCGCTGAGGAGAGCCAGCCATCAAAATCCATTATCTAGTTCTTGTCGCCGCCCTACTGATCGCCCCCGACGCCCCAGCCGGGACGGCGCACTACTCGGCACGTTTCAAAGACCGCTGCCTTACTGACTTGGTGAACCAGGTCCCGGAAATCCTGCGCTCGCAAGACCCCAAGACCGGCCGCTTCGGCACAGGCATCTGGATTTCCACCGACCAGAATGTGCTGTTGCCGCTGGCCACCGCCTGGTCTTACCACGACCCGCGCAACCCTTACTATCACCGCGCGCAAGTGCTTGACGCCATCATGGCGGGGGGCGACGCGTTGATTGACGCGCAGGACATGAATGGGCAATTCCTCTTCAACAAGAAGGACGGCTCCACCTGGGGCCAGATCTATCAGCCTTGGATTTACACGCGCTGGTTGCGCGCGTTTCAAATGATCCGCGCAGCCATGCCGCCGGAGCGTCGGGCCCGCTGGGAAAAAGCCCTGCTGCTCGGTTATAACGGCATCTCCAAAGAAGAGCACACCGCGCCTCTACACAATATCGCCTCACATCACGCCTTGGGCCTTTACTTCGCCGGAAAGATCTTTGACCGGCCGGAGTGGTGCGAGCAAAGCGCCGATATCCTCCATCGCCTCGTCCAAGCACAGTTTTCCGACGGATACTGGACTGAGCATTCCGGCCCGCTGATTCTCTATGACAAGGTCTATATTGAAGCGCTCGGGATTTACCTGGCCGTCTCCCACGATGAGTCCGTTCGCGCCGCTTTGCGGAAGGCTTCGATTTATCACTCCTATTTCACCTACCCCGATGGGACCGACGTCGAAACCGTTGACGAGCGCAATCCGTATCTCGGAAAGATCCGCATACCCAACGTCGGCTTCACCTTCAGCCCCGAGGGCCGGGGTTATCTGATGCGCGAGATCGGTCACTTGCCGGGGCCAATTCCCGCGGACGACGCGGCCGCCTTGCTGCTTTGGGGCGAAGAAGGCGATGCGATCGACGTGCCCAGCGGCGACTTTGATTACACGCTGCCGAGCGGCGAAGCCCGGGTGGTGCGACGTGCTCCTTGGTTTGTGGTCATCTCCGCGTTCACGGCCCCCCTCATTCAAAAGCGCTGGGTTCAGGACCGGCAGAACTTTGTCAGCGTGTTCCACGACGGACCCGGTTTGATCGTCGGCGGCGGAAACACCAAGATGCAGCCCCACTGGAGCAATTTCACCCTGGGAGATACCCGCCTGCTGGCGCTCAAGACAGGCGACGAGGATCCCAATTTCATTCCGCCGACAGGGCTACTGCACGTTCCCACCACAGCCAAGCTTCTCACGGACGGCCAACTGGGCGTGTCGATGATGTACTACCAGCGCTGGGGCCAGATTGCCTTGAAGATCGTGAGTGACCAGCGCCTGGAATACACGGTTTCCGGCGATCCATCTCTGGCCGCACATTTCACGATCCTTCCCCACCTCGGCGCGAGCGTCGCAACGGCGGCG
>JBEKNU010000267.1:0-10507 GCA_049522495.1 Terriglobia bacterium | reverse complement strand
GAACCTAAATAGGCAAGTTCCGCTCTCTGCCGGAACCGGGACTGTCCACCCCGGCATTTGGTACCATGGGGAGCCGCTCATGAGCACTACCCAACGAGGGATTCAGCGCTGATAAAGGAGATTTCGATTGACCGCTGACATGAACGACCACGCCGTCATCAGCCCTGACCATCAACTCCCGGCATATGTTCCCCGCCATAAGGGTCTGCACGTCGTCATGTGGATCCTGCTGCTCCTGATCGTGGCGGTTCCGCTGTTGCTGGTCTTGCACCATCACGAGGAAGCCAAGAAAGCAGCGGCGGCGGCGGCGAAACATGTCACGCCGGGCATCACCGTTACGAGTGCGACGGCCCAAAAGGGTAATATCGGCGTATACCTTTACAACATCGGGACCGTCACGCCGGAATACACCGATTCGATCACCAGCCAGGTGAATGGCCTGGTGGTTGCCGTGCATTATACCGAGGGTCAGCGGGTAAGGAAGGGCGATCCGCTGGTGGACATCGATCCGCGTCCATACCAGGCCAGTCTTTTGCAAGCGCAAGGGGCGCTGGAGCGGGACCAGAATGTGCTGGCCCAAGCGCAGATGGACCTGGAACGATACCGCGCCGCGTGGGCACGCAACGCCATTGCCAAGCAAACCTTGGATGACCAGGAAAAGCTAGTACTTCAGGATGAGGGCATCGTAAAGAACGATCAGGGAACCGTGCAATATGACCAGGTTCAATTGGATTTCTGCCATATCACCGCGCCCATCGCCGGCCGCCTGGGTTTACGGCTGGTGGACCCGGGCAACGTGGTGCAGTCGGATGGCAGTGTAACCCTTGCGGTTATTACGCAGATCGAGCCCATCACCGTTATTTTCACCATACCGGAAGACAGTCTAGGTGAGGTCGAAGCTCGCCTGAACACGAAGGCGAAGCTCCCCGTCGATGCCTTTGATCGTACGGCGCAGACGAAGATTGCCAGCGGGGAGTTGTTGACACTCGACAACCAGATTGACACGACGACAGGGACCGTCAAAGGGCGAGCACTCTTTGCCAACACCAATGATGCGCTCTTCCCGAACCAATTTGTAAATACCCGCCTGCTGGTGAATACCTTGCAGGGAGTGACGCTGATTCCAGCATCAACCATTCAACAGAACGGCCAGGCATCGTTCGTGTATGTGATTCAAAACAATGTCGCTCATATGCGCAGCATCACGCCGGGGGTCACCAACGGCGGTGTAACGCAGGTTGACGGCATCAATCCTGGAGACGTCGTCGCCAACAGCAGCTTCGATAAGTTGCAGGACAACGCGACGGTGGTTATTTCCAACAATCCTGCCTCGGTCAAAACGCGCGGGAGCAAAGCGCAGTGAGTCCATCTCGTCCGTTTATTTTGCGACCGGTAGCCACCGCCTTGCTGATGGCTGCAATCCTCCTGGTCGGTATTGTCGGCTATACACAACTGCCGGTCTCCGCATTGCCGGAAGTCGATTATCCCACCATTCAGGTGCTCACTTTTTATCCCGGGGCCAGCCCAACCGTAATGTCAACGGCAGTGACGGCGCCCCTGGAGCGTCAATTCGGCCAACTCCAGGGCTTGAGCCAGATGACCTCCTCCAGCTCCGGAGGTACCTCCGTCGTCGTGTTACAGTTTAATCTCAGCCTGGCAATTGACGTGGCCGAGGAGGAGGTGCAGGCTGCCATTAACGCGTCGCAGAGTCTTTTGCCCTCCATCCTTCCCGCGCCGCCGACCTACAGTAAGACGAATCCCGCCGATGCCCCGGTGCTCACCCTGGCCATCACCTCAAATTCCATGCCGCTTTCTCAGGTTGAAGACCTTGTGGACACGCGCCTGGCGCCCAAAATTTCGCAGCTCAACGGCGTGGGACTGGTAAGCATCAGCGGCGGCCAAAAGCCCGCCGTCCGCATTCAAGCCAACCCCACGGCGATGTCGTCCTATGGCATCAACCTGGAGGACCTGCGCGCGGCGCTGACCAATGCCAGTGTAAACGCCGCCAAAGGGAACTTCGACGGGCCACGCCAGGATTACCAGATCGATGCCAACGATCAACTGGTTACCAGCGACGACTATGGAAAGGTTGTGGTTGCCTACCGCAACGGCGCCCCGGTGATGCTGACCGACGTGGCTCGCATCGTGAATGGCGTCGAGAACAATAGTCAGGCCGCATGGATGAACCAGACCCCGGCGGTCATCCTGAATGTGCAACGCCAGCCCGGGGCCAACACCATCAGCGTGGTCAAGAGCATTAAGGGATTGCTGCCGCAGATGGAGGCAAACCTGCCAACGGGCATCCTGGTGACCACGCTTACCGATCTCACTACCGCCATCGAAGCATCGGTTTCCGACGTTGAGTTCGAATTGCTGTTGACGGTTGGACTTGTCGTGCTGGTCATCTTCCTCTTTCTGCGGAGTCTCTACGCCACCATCATCCCTAGCGTGGCTGTGCCGCTGTCACTGGTGGGGACCTTCGCGGCGATGTACGTCCTGGGTTACAGCCTGGATAACCTGTCGCTGATGGCGCTGACCATCTCCACCGGTTTCGTGGTGGACGATGCCATCGTAATGATCGAGAACATCGCGCGGTACATCGAAGCCGGCGATCCACCCATGGAAGCGGCGCTCAAGGGCGCGGAGCAAATTGGCTTCACCATCCTCTCGCTGACCGTATCACTTATCGCCGTACTGATCCCGCTGTTATTCATGGGCGACGTGGTGGGACGCCTGTTTCGCGAGTTTGCCGTGACCCTTGCCGTCACCATCATCGTTTCGGCAGTGGTCTCCCTTACGCTCACCCCGATGATGAGTGCGCGAATCTTGCGGCACGAGCCCAAAGAGCAGCAGGGGCGCATCTATCGCGCCACGGAGCGCGCTTTCGAAGGCATGATCGCGTTCTATGGCCGGACGCTGAAGGTTGTCCTCCGCTTCCAGACGGTTACGCTGTTCATTGCCGTGGCTACACTGCTGCTTACGGTTTTCCTTTACATCGTGATCCCCAAAGGGTTTTTCCCCGTACAGGACACCGGGGTCATCCAGGGCATAACGCAGGCGCCGCCGGCGATCAGTTCACAGGCCATGGCCAAAAAGCAGTTGGAGATTACCAAGGCAGTCCTGGAAGACCCGGCGGTGGAAAGCGTTTCGTCCTTTATCGGCGCCGATGGAACGAATGTAACGACGAACAGCGGCAGGATGTCGATCAATTTAAAGCCGCTCGCGGAGCGCAATGTTAGCGCTTCAGACCTCATCCGCAGGCTCAACACCCGAGTTAACCAGGTTCAGGGAATCCAGTTGTTTATGGAACCTGTGCAGAACATTACCGTGGATGACCGGGTGAGCCGCACACAATACCAGTACGCACTGGAGGACCCCGATGCCAATGAACTGAATGACTGGACCAACCGTTTCGTCGACCGGCTGAAGAATTTGCCGGAACTGGAAGACGTGGCTACGGATCAACAAATGGGCGGGCTGGCCGTATCTCTGGTGATCGACCGGGCCACCGCTTCGCGCCTGGGCATCGCGCCTACGACCATCGATAACACACTGTATGACGCTTTCGGTCAGCGGCAGATCAGCACGATGTATACCCAAGTAAACCAATACCATGTTGTCCTAGAGAGTGAGCCGCAGTTTCAGAAAAACCCCAACAAGCTGAACCAGCTTTACATTCAGTCCAATGCGTCGTCCGGCGCAAGCGGTGCGGGCGCCTCCTCCTCTTTTGCGTCCTCCGGATCATCCTCCGCGGGATCAAATTCGCTGACGGGTTCTGCCCTGTACACTCCGGGGGCAAATACCCTCGCCCCTCCCTCGAACGCGCTTTCGGCGAGCGGCTCCCCGAGTAAGGGAGCCGGCTCTGCGGGTACTACCAGTTCGGCCACCAGCAATGCCGTGCCGTTGAGCTCTATCGCGCACTTTGAGAATACGACTGAGTCGCTCTCCATTAACCACCAGGGTCAATTTCCGGCCATCACCGTGTCGTTCAATCTCGCGCCGAATGCCTCGCTGGGCAACGCCATTACGGCAGTCGACAACGTGCAGAAAGACATGCACATGCCTCCCAGCATGCAGGCAGGTTTTCAAGGCACCGCCGCATCGTTTACGAATTCGCTCGCCAATGAGCCGTTGCTCATTCTTGCTGCGCTGGTCACGGTGTACATCGTGCTGGGGGTTTTGTACGAGAGCTTTATCCACCCGATTACGATTTTGTCCACGCTACCGTCCGCGGGCGTGGGCGCTTTCCTCGCGCTGTTGCTCTTTCACCAGGATTTAAGTGTGGTGGCGATCATCGGCATCGTCCTGCTGATTGGTATCGTGAAAAAGAACGGCATTATGATGGTCGACTTCGCACTGGAAGGCGAACGGAAGCACGGAAAGAACGCGACAGATGCAATTTACGAGGCGTGTCTGCTCCGCTTCCGCCCCATTATGATGACCACTATGGCCGCGCTGCTGGCGGGTCTGCCGCTGGCGCTGGGAACGGGTTTCGGTTCTGAGTTGCGCCGGCCGCTGGGCATCGCCATGGTGGGCGGACTGCTGCTAAGCCAGGCGCTCACGCTTTATACCACGCCCGTCATCTACATTTTCTTTGACAACCTCTCACAGCGTTTTGCAGACCAATCGAAGCCGACAGAAACCGGGGGCGCAGAACTGGCGGGGCCGGCATGAATATTTCCGAACCCTTTATTCGCCGGCCAGTGGCTACGACGCTGCTGACAGTGGCGATTGCCCTTGCCGGGGCGGTTGCGTATGAGGTGCTGCCGGTGGCCCCACTGCCGGAGGTTGATTTTCCGACTGTTTCCGTCAATTCCGGCCTGCCGGGGGCCAGCGCCGAAATCATGGCGTCGTCTGTCGCCACCCCACTGGAACGGCAGTTCGGTCATATTGCCGGGGTCGCGGAGATGACCTCCACAAGCACGCTCGGCAGCACATCGGTCACCATTCAATTTGACCTCAGCCGCAACATTGATGGCGCCGCGCGCGATGTGGAGGCCGCCATCAATGCGTCGCGAACCTATCTGCCCGCCAATCTGCCGGGCAATCCGACTTTTCGCAAGGTCAATCCCGCCGATGCGCCGATCATGATTCTCGGCCTTACTTCCGACAAATACGGTCCCGATAAACTGTTTGACGAAGCCTCCACGGTCATCGCGCAAAAGTTGTCGCAGATCCAGGGAGTAGGGCAGGTCAATACCGGAGGTGGAGCATCGCCAGCCGTGCGGGTGGACACCAATCCCACCCAATTGGCCAGCTTTGGACTTTCCGTTGCGAATTTGCAATCCGTGCTGAGCCTGCAGAACTCCGACCTGGCCAAAGGCCAGATCTCCGATGGCATCGTGACCGCCGACATCCTTGCCAATGATCAGATCTCCCATGCAGCCGACTTCAAGCCGCTCGTCGTCGGTTACAAGCACGGCGCCGCGATCCGCCTGTCCGATGTCGCTCAGGTAACAGACTCCGTGCAGAACGTGCGTGCGGCCGGTTATTTGAACGGCAAGCGCGCGATTACCATGATGATCTTCCGCCAGCCCGGCGCCAACATCATTCAAACGGTGGACGCCGTACGCGCGCAACTTCCGGTTATCGAGGCATCCATTCCGCTGGGCATCGACACCACCATCGTCCTTGATCGCACCACCACCATCCGCGCCTCCGTCGGTGACGTGGAGAAGACGCTGCTGATCTCCATCGCCCTCGTCATCCTCGTGGTGTTCGTCTTTCTGCGCAACGGCCGCGCCACGCTCATCCCCGCCGTCGCGGTGCCGGCCTCGCTGATGGGCACCTTCGCCGTGATGTATATGTTCGGATATACCCTCGACAACCTCTCGCTGATGGCCATGACCATTTCCACGGGATTTGTGGTCGATGATGCCATCGTGGTGATGGAGAATATCACCCGCCATCTGGAGAGCGGCATAAGGCCTTTTGCCGCGGCGTTAAAGGGCGCACAAGAAATCGGATTCACGGTCTTCACCATCAGCATTTCGCTCATCGCCGTCTTTATTCCACTTCTGTTGATGGGGGGAATCGTCGGCCGCCTCTTCCGCGAGTTTGCCGTTACCCTCTCGACGGCCATTATCGTCTCCATGCTCATCTCGCTGACCACCACGCCCATGATGTGCGCCTACCTGCTGAAAAACGAGCGCGGGGAAAAACATGGGCGCATTTTCACGGCCAGCGAAAGGTTCTTTGAGGGGGTGCTGGCGTTGTACCGCAGCACGCTGCATTGGGTGCTCGACCACCCGGCCCTCACCCTGAGCGTACTCTTCCTCACCATCGCGCTCAATGTCCTGCTGATCTACAAGATACCCAAAGGCTTTTTCCCGGTGGAGGACACGGGAGCGATCTCCGGGGGGGTGCGAGGGCCGCAGGATTCATCCTTCCCGGCAATAAACAACGCCCTTCAACAGATCATCGACATCATCAAGAAAGACCCTGCCGTCGCCAATGTGACGGGGTTTTGTGGCGGGGGCGGGGCCACCAATACCGGCTCCATGAATATTGCCCTCAAGCCGCTGGCGGAGCGCAAGGACAGTGCCGCCCAGATCATCGATCGTCTGCGCCCCAAATTGAACCGTGTGCAGGGTGCTTCCGCCTTCCTCCAGGCCGTGCAGGATCTGCGCATCGGCGGCCGGGGTGGTAATGCGATGTACCAATACACCATTCAAACCGACACGGTGCAGGATCTTTCCAAATGGGCGCCGACCATAATGGGTGCGATGAAGCGCCTGCCCGGTTTGCAGGACGTGAGCTCCGACCAGCAGAATGGCGGCCTGGATGAGTTGATGACCTATGATCGCGTCACCGCGGCGAAGCTCGGCCTTACCGCAAAGTCGCTGGACTCGGCGTTGTACGGCGCCTTCGGCCAGTCGCAGGTGTCCATCATCTACACACAGTTAAATCAGTATTACGTGGTGCTGGAACTTGCGCCCCAGTATTGGCAAAGCCCGGAAGCATTGAAAGACATCTATCTTCTTACCTCCAGCGGCAGGAACATTCCGCTGGCAAACGTGGCCAAGGGCCGGCCCAACACTACACCCCTGGCCATCAACCAGACGGGCTTATTCCCCTCGGTCACCGTTTCCTTTAACCTCGCACCGGGAGTGTCTTTGAGCGATGCCACATCGAGCATCACCCAGATGGAAGCGCGGCTCGGCGCGCCTTCCTCGCTACAAGGTTTTTTTGCCGGCACGCTGCTGGCGTACCAGCAGTCCCTGAGCACCGAGCCCCTGCTGATTTTGACGGCCCTGCTGGCGGTTTTCATCGTTCTCGGTATTTTGTATGAAAGCCTGGTCCATCCCCTGACCATCATCTCCTCGCTGCCGTCGGCGAGCGTGGGCGCCATGCTCGCCTTGATGCTCTTTAAAGTAGATCTGAACATCATCTCCATTATTGGCATTGTGCTGCTGATCGGAATCGTAAAGAAGAACGCCATCATGATGATCGATTTCGCTCTGGAAGCAGAGCGCAACGAGGGGAAGCGCCCCTCCGACGCGATTTTTGAGGCGTGCATGTTGCGCTTCCGTCCCATCCTGATGACGACGATGGCGGCATTATTGGGCGCGCTGCCCCTGGCGCTGGGAACGGGCACAGGGTATGAGCTGCGCCGGCCCCTGGGCATCACCATAGTGGGAGGGCTGATCTTGAGTCAAATGCTCACGCTCTATACCACGCCGGTCGTCTATCTGACGTTTGATCGGCTCCGGCTACGGATGCAGGGAAGGCAACAACCCATCTTCGGCCGTGGGGCGGGCAAGCCATAGGGCTGCCCAAATTAGCTGTTGCGGGTTCAATTGGACGGATTAAGTCCCTTGTTTTCAATTTGATTCCGGTCAGGGCGGCAAACAGGTTCCAGATGCAGAAGCTTGATGGTCAAATTAACGGAAAAAGTTACAGGGGGCCAAAGAATCATCCCAGAGGCTGGGAAAGCGACAATTTGACGCCTCGCTGCGGACTCGGGCATGAGCCGGCATTCTCGGGCATGCTTGGACTATCCACAATGCCGGGGCACGGAAAACCCAATTTGGAAAATCCTGGGCAAACCGCCTCCCTACGTCGAGGTCAGTGGGTGCATATGTTAATGATTTCATTTCATCGCAGAGCCGCAATCTGTCTCGCCTTGACCGGTTGCTTTCTGACCGGGTGCAACGTCGGGCCGAAGTACCACACCCCTCCCGCGAATCCTCCCGCCGCCTACAAGGAACTCACTCCCAATGACTACAAAAACACGGACGGTTGGAAAGTGGCGCAGCCGAAAGACGATGCGCTTCGTGGTAAATGGTGGGAGATTTTTGGCGATCCTCAGTTGAATACACTGGAAGAGAAGGTCAATGTATCAAACCAGAACATCGCCGCGGCTGCGGCAAGCTTTTTCGCAGCGCGCGCCCTGGTCAAGGAAGCTCGATCACAGTATTTTCCGAGAGTCACAACCAACCCAGCCATTACTGTGCAGCGGCCATCGGCCACCATGTCTGGCGGGAAAGGGGGAGGTTCCACGTCTTCCTCGACGGGTACATTTGCTGACTACACCCTCCCGTTCGATGCAACCTGGCAACCTGACTTGTTCGGCCGTATCCGGAATACGGTCAAATCGGCCGCTTACGGAGCGCAGGCCAGCGCGGCAGATCTCGAGAACACTCGCCTTACTATCCAAGCCGATGTTGCTGCCGATTACTTTCAACTTCGCGGACTGGATGCGTTAAAGCAGTTGTTGGATTCCACGGTGGTCACGTTCCAACAGTCTCTCGATCTGACCAAGGCTCTGTATGAGACAGGCATCGATTCGGAAGAAGCTGTGGCGCAAGCCGAGACTCAACTCGAAGCCACGCAAGCACAGGATGCCGCTCTGGGCGTCCAACGGGCGCAGTTTGAACATGCCATCGCCACGCTGACCGGTCAACCGGCCTCGACGTTTTCAATTCCCATCGAACCGCTCAATTCAAGCCCTCCGGCGATTCCCATCGGAGTTCCGTCCCAGCTTCTGGAGCGGCGCCCCGATATCGCTACAGCCGAGCGCTTGGTCGCTCAGGCCAACGCCCAGATTGGCATTGCGAGAGCAGCATACTTCCCGACGGTCATGCTAAGCGCGGCGGCAGGACTCGAAAGCACATCGATCGCGAGTTGGTTCACTTGGCCGAGCCGCTTTTTCTCGATGGGCCCGGCGGTTTCGGAAACCCTTTTTGACGCGGGATTGCGCCGGGCCACGGTGGAGCAATTCAGAGCCCAGTACGACGAGACCGTTGCCAACTATCGGCAGACGGTGCTAATAGCTTTTCAACAAGTCGAAGACAACCTCGCGTCGCTGCGCATCCTGTCGGTGGAGATTCAACATCAGGACACGGCGGTCAAGTCAGCGGAAAGAAGCCTTGCGATCGCCCAGGATCGCTACAAATTGGGAATCGATCCCTACTTGAATGTGCTCAGTGCGCAAACCGCATTGCTCTCCAATCAGGAAACGGCGGTCAATCTTCGAATTCAGCAGATGACGGCCAGCGGAGGGTTAATCGAAGCGCTCGGTGGAGGTTGGAACGCCGCGCAGCTCCCATCGCCTGCGCAACTGATCAGCAAAGTACCATAAAGCCCAAAGCTCACTTCTAATGGCTTCGTAGTCACGGAGGATTGCGCCGATAAGCAGTCGACGCCCTCGAGAGGGCCTTGGCGCAGTCGAATTCTGCCGAATCACCCTCGCGGATTACGTAATTGGAGTTCAAACGGAGTACATCTTTGAACGGGATTTCCTAAGATATTGAAAAGATGGAGCGGGAGACGGGGATCGAACCCGCGACGTCCAGCTTGGGAAGCTGGCATTCTACCGCTGAATTACTCCCGCATATCCAGCCCTCGACTATAACGTATCGGAGCGGCTTGTTCAAGAGAATCGTGCCCGTCTTGGGGCTGCCGCACTACGCTCGCTCTTCCCTGGGGAAGAACTTCCTCGTGTACAGGACGAGGACGAGGAACACCGTCATCCCCACAATCATCCCCACCCAGAAGACCGACAGGAACTGAGGGAACTGGTCGTAGATGCGGAGCGACTGGTCATTGAACCCCATCTCCTTGTACAGTTGCAGCATGTCAGGGCGGCGGACGTAGGTAGCCAGCATGGAAATCGTCCCATAGCCCGCGAAAAACAGAGCAATCTTCCAGCCGATAAGCTTTTGCCGGAAGATGGCGAAGGCGGCGTAACCACTCAAAACGGATTGTGTCAGCAAAACCAGAATAGCCGCTGCTCCGTGTAGGATGAAACCAAACACCATAGTCACCCGCATGAACATAATAGCAAACACCGACAAAGCGCCCAGGCCCTGCCACACACCCAGGATCGCCAGTGGAACCGGGAGACCGGAGGCAGGAGTTCCTCCCGCCGTGGGCGTAGCGACTTCACTGCTGTCCAAGATAATCGCTAGCCCTGTACGTCGCCATTGCAGGGAAAGGCTTTAGGACAGGGAGAGTCGAGGGTTGGGGAGGAGGTCGGGGTTTCATAAGTTGGTTCGCCTGTCCA
>JBEKNU010000266.1:0-10583 GCA_049522495.1 Terriglobia bacterium | reverse complement strand
CCCCCTGTGCTCGGGATTTGTGTTGGTCCACATATCCCTTAACAGGTTCGGGGCAGGATGCGCTACCCCTTTCGATCTATCGCGCCTTACCCACGAATTCCACGGAGGAACCTTTTTTTCCAATGACCCTGGCCGACGATGAGCTTATAACTTCCTTAATTTCAATGGGATAGATTTTTACATCATTTCCGTCATTCATCGCCAACCCCTTTTGTTTCTAGTACATCGTGGAAAGCCTCGACGCTTTTTCCAACCTCGGCTCTCGCTCATCAAGCTAATCCTTTGTGTTTGAATGAGATGAAGTGCGTCGACATTTTGACCGTAAACACTAACCTCTTCTTTTTCTGGTACATCGCGGAAAGCCGCAGCGCTCTTTTCGATCCGGCTCCCTCCTAGCAAGCTAACTCTTAACTTTTGAATAAGATAAGGCGTTAAGACATTTTGACCATAAACGTTAACCCCTTTTGTTTCCGGGAGATCGTGGAGAGCCTCGGTTTTTCCACCGCTTCGATGTGCCTCTCATGGCGGCTATTCCTCACCGGCAGGGAGGGGAGTTGACGGACTCCCGAAGATTGGAATCCTGCTCTCTTTGCGTGAGCCGCGCGTTGGAATGCGCAGGCGCGATTTCCGCAGCGCGTTCATGGGTCGACTGACAATAGACAGACGCCGGTTCCGCCGTTTCGCGGCCGGATTCTCCTCGGTCATTTCAGGTTTCTTGACTAGGGACATGAAGGTCTTCCAAAGTCAGTGGTCAGTGGCAAGGGGATGGTGGCGCGAGGCGGGACTTGGTCGCAGGGACTTGGTTCTCGTGGCTTTCGCCAGCCACTCACCACTGGCACTAGCCGCTGCCTTCAAATACGATTTGCGCCGGCCCCTTGAAGAGGTTCGCGTCCTTACGAGTCAGCCCGTGGGTGCTGGCCTCATGAGCTAGTATATCATGGCTATCTTTCTTGTCAATAAAAAAATGAGCCGGGAGGCTACAAAAGCACCGGGGAGGGCAAAAAGTCATGATTTCTCCCCGTCGACAGGAAAACTCCTTTCGGGGAGGGTGTTTAGTTGTTTGAATTTATTCCCCAAGTTCATTCCCCTCTTGGTTCAGGAGGGGCCAGGGAGTATAATGCCGGGCAGTTGGGAGCTATACAGAGCGACATAAATTGTAGCGGCGGCCGATTCGTCGAGCGGAGATCGACACTACAGGTGGGCGGCTGGAGACCGCCGCCACCGCCGAATGCGCACACATTTATGTCGCGCTAGAGAACGGAAACACGACTTTACCCCTCCGGAGGCAGTCATGCGCCGCACCCGCTTTATGAGCCTTCTCTTCCTCGTCTGGGCGATCGCATTCTTCTTCATCCCCGACTTTCGCCAAAGCTTCCGAGCGCCGCTCATCAGCGCCTCCAACCAGGCGGGGGTGGTGATAGGAGGCCCGCTGCCCGAGGCGATGCTCGAGCAGACCGCCAAGCTGGCAGAGCAGGGCCGCGATGCCCGGACGCTGGCGTTTGTGGCGGTGCGGTACCCGGTCGGCGCGGAAGGCGCCCGCCTGGCGGACGAGGCCGTCGCTTTGGACTCGCAATTTACGTGGATTTACTACAGCTTGATCAATCCCTATCGGGAAAAGGCTAATCCCATTGCGGATCAATGGTCGGCCAAACTCCAGGCCTGGGACCCCGACAATGCCGTCCCGTATTTGGTCGCCGCCGAGGGGATTCGCTACAAGCGGGGCGACAAATGGCCGCAACCGCAGACGTTTGATGCGCTGGCGAACGAAACCGAGTGGCGACTTGCGATGCAGCAGGCCTTCGCCGCTCCGCGCTACGATTCGTACGCGCTGCGCCGGTTCAACCTGGAGCGCTCGTGGCTGGTCGAGCGAGGTCTGGCCCGCGCCGACGTCCTGCTCTACTCGGTGGCAAGTTATCCCATCCCCAATCTCCTGAATATCCGCAACTACGACACGTTGCTGGTGCAGAAGCTGGGCAAGGATGCGGAGGAGGCCAAGAAACTTCCGGAGGCCCTCAGCGTCTATTGGACCGTCGCATACTTCGGTGAGCGCATGCAACTCTCGGGGATTTCCTTGATCGAGAAACTGATCGCGGCCGCCGTCCAATTCGACGCGTACGACCACTTGGTCCCTCTGCTGCGCCAGATGGACCGCAAGGATGAGGCGGCCACCGTCGACTACGCGCGGGCACAGATGCACCAACAGTTGGCAGCCCTCCAGGGAAGGGATCCTCTCGCGCGGAGCAGCAACTACAACTGGGCCGCCTTGATGGTTTATCTGTTCGCAGGCCTGACCGTAATTTTCGGCGTGTTCACGCTGGTTACGGTGGGTTACGTCAACGCCAAGCGATGGATTCGCCCCCAGGCGACAGGCCGGATCTTTCAGCTCCTGACCGTGGCGGAGAATTACATGCCGATCCTCTTGTTCCTCGCCTGCCTTGGCCTCTACATCAGTTATTACCCGTTCGCCCAGAACTTTCACTACTACCTCACGGCGAGTGGCGACATTCACGATCTCGAGCCGCTCTTTTACAACGTCTATCCCGCGTTCGGATTGAAGCCCGGACACCAGATCCTCAGCTTCGAGGATCCCTTCCGCCCTTACGCTTTCTACGCCCTTGCCGGGCTGATCCTGGTGATCATCTACGATGTGCTGGTAAAGCGGCAGGGGCCGAGGAAGCCATGATCTGGTCATGAATTGTAGCGGCGCTCTCCGAGCGCTGACCTGCGGCCGGAGACCGCCGCTACAGCCGAACAAATTCTGGGGCTTACCATTGCGCCCGGCGCACCCCTTAGACCGGCCAAGCTGCCACAGCCACCCTCCACTGTCGGCCAAACACTCCGCCCGAGGGGCGTGAATCGTCGGCGCCTCGGTGGACAATTCCCTTTGCACACAATCATTTAGGCGAAGTCACGAACTCGGTGATGGGGGTGCACATGGCTTTGCCAGGAGCCCGCATGGGCGGCTCTTTGGGAGGCTTATATGATGACCAGCGACAATCCAACCCATATCCGAGAGCATGGGAGCATCTTGGCAGGAGTCGAGAAAATGGCTTTAGTTTGGATGGCTCAGCGCATGCCGTGTTGGGTCAATTCCGACCAATTAACCCTTCTGGGATTCGCCGCAATGCTGCTTGCAGGGATCGCTTATTGGATGGCCAACGCGAACCGTTGGGCCCTACTCTTAGTTGTTCTGGCGCTGACCCTCAACTGGTTTGGAGACAGTCTGGACGGCACCCTGGCGCGGGTTCGCAATCGTCAGAGGCCGAGATACGGCTTCTATGTCGATCATGTACTCGACATGGTGGGCACCTTCTTCCTGCTGGGCGGCTTGGCCCTTTCGGGATACATGAATCCGCTTCTGGCGCTGGCAATGCTCGCGGCCTACTTGACGGCAGCGGCCGAGGAGTTTTTAGCCACACACGTCCGGCGGGTGTTTCACCTCTCCTTCATGGGGTTTGGCCCCACCGAGCTGCGAATCCTCCTGGCCGTCGGAACCTTATACCTTCTCTACAAGCCCTGGGTTCACTTGGGGGGGGCTTGGGGGTATTCCGATTGTTCGACGTGGGCGGTGTGGTGGCGATTGCGGGCATGGCGGTGAAACTTGTGGTCTCCGCCGTTCGCAACACCCACGCTCTCTATTTGGCAGAAAGGTTGCCGCAATGAGGCCGACTTGTGGCGTTGGGCGGCGATTGTCCGGATGCGAAGAAGAACCTGCGCAGTTGCAGCGCTGGCTCGCCTTCAGTTTGGTGGGTGGATTGGGGATCCTGATCCAACTCGCTACCTTGGCGGCGCTCGCCGTGGGATTAGGGCTGCACTATCTCGTTGCCACCGGATTGGCCGTGGAAGTTGCCGTGCTCCACAACTTCGTCTGGCATGAGCGTTGGACTTGGCGAGACCGCGCGGCCCACGATAAACCCGGGCGGTGGAAAAGGCTGTTGCGTTTTCAAATCGCCAATGGCGCGCTATCCATCGGAGGAAACCTGGTCCTGATGCAGTTGTTGGCGGGCACGTGTGGAATGAACTACACCCTGGCTGGCATTTTGTCCATAACCCTTTGCTCCATACTTAATTTCCTGGCCAGCGACCGTTTGGTTTTCGCGCGAACCCATCGTGCCTAAGGTATGGCGATTCTATTGTGCCACTCAGACAAACACCGCACCGACGATTTTCCCGTTTCTAAGCCCCACAATCCCTCTCTTCTACACGAGTTAACCGGTAAATTCTTCCGTGCTCCGCGTAAGACTTACCTCCGTCACCGCTTCGTGAATACACAAAGGCGTGACCCACCCTCAACGAATCAGGTGATTCGGACTGAGTGATTGTTTGGCAGGTTGAGTGCACCATCGTAATTGTCCAGCTTCCCCAACAATTGATTGCCACGCAGGGGAAGCCAGTAAAGCAACATGAGTACGCCCGGACCTCTCGCTCCGTGAATGCCAGGACGCGGCCCTCATCCCGCGAATCACAACTCCGTCCGGGTTGTGACGGCGAGCCCCTCACAGAATTCGACTTGGTAGCGCGGCATTTGACCGCCGCGCAATCTGGTGCGACGAAGGCTCAACACGTCACGAGCCGGGAGGACATCGGGACTCATTCCTCACGATACGTGTGTCCACGACGGATGCAGAAATCAATCTCTGAGAACAATTCGTAACCAGGTCGCTGCGCCCCGAAACATTATACGGAGACATAAATAAATAGAGCACTCATGGGGTGGCAACGCGGTCTTGGCGGCCCCATTACATAAGTCATAAGAAAGGGCAATTCTTTCCTGTCTCGGGCCTTCCCTCACGAACTCTCAGGGTAATAAAGCATTCCATCAACAGCCAAACCTGGACACGAAGAGGTTTGCAGTCCGGTGTATGCGTGCCGGTTGCCTCGGCGGTCGCGCCGAAGACTGATGCACAAGCCTCTTGGCGGCTCGGAACCGATGCTGAGCCCTAAAAGGAGAAGTGTGTCCAACCAAATTCACCTTGAAAATCCCGGCGAGAGCCGGTGCGCCATGCCCCGTGCCAAACTCTCCCTTTTTGCCTTTTTATTCATTCTATTCCTATGTGTCGCCAAAGAGGCAGTGGCAGTGGGAATGCCGGTAATCACGAGCGCGACGACGGCGAGCGGGACGGTGGGAATCGCCTTCTCGTATCAGATCACGGCGACGAATGCGCCGACCAAATACGGAGCGACGGGATTGCCCCAGGGGTTAACGGTGAACAGCAGGACGGGGTTGATCTCGGGGACCCCCACGGCGGCGGGAACGTCGACCGTGGCGCTGAGCGCTACCAACCGCCGCGGGACGGGGAAAGCCACCCTGACGCTGACAGTCAATCTCACGCCTCCGGTGATCAGCAGCGCGACGACTGCCAGCGGGACAGTCGGTAGCGCCTTCTCGTATCAGATCACGGCAACGAATTCGCCGAGCAGCTACGGAGCGACGGGATTGCCGGCGGGGTTAACGCCGAACATCAGGACGGGGTTGATCTCGGGGACGCCCACCGCGGCGGGGACCTCGACCGTGACCCTGAGCGCGACCAACAGCGGGGGAACCGGCAACGCCACTCTGACGCTGACCATCAATCTGGCGCCTCCGGTAATCAGCAGCGCGACGACCGCGAGCGGAACAGTCGGTAGCGCCTTCTCGTATCAGATCACGGCGACGAATTCGCCGAGCAGTTACGGAGCGACAGGATTGCCGGCGGGGTTAACGGTGAACAGTGGGACAGGATTGATCTCAGGGACGCCCACGGCGGCGGGAAGCTCGACCGTAACCCTGAGCGCGACCAACAGCGGGGGAACCGGGAACGCCACCCTAACGCTCACCATCACCCCAAACTCCTATTTTGTGCAGGCAGCGGCCAATATCACTTCTGGAACGACCAATTCCTTTTCCCTTTCCTTCTCCAACAACACCCTCGCGGGCGACCTCATTTTGGTTGGATTCGACTTCAACGCCAGCGCCACGCCATCGTCCGTCACCGATTCCCAAGGCAACGCCTTCACTCAAGTCGGAACCCAATTGACCTCTCCGAGTGGTTCCCGGATCCAGGTCTACTACGCCAAGAGCATCAAGGGAGGGGCCGATACGGTGACCATCAACCTTTCGGCAAACGCCGCCTATATTGAGGCTTATCTTTCCGAATACACCGGCGTGAATCAGACGAATCCCATCGACGCCCAGGCGGGGGCCTCCGGCAGCGCCGTTACAGTTTCGAGCGGGATCGCCACGACGACGGTCGCCGGTGACCTGATTTACGGCTACTGCGTGGGCGACGGGTCATGTACGGCAGGTTCGGGCTTCGCTGCCCGGTCGACCTTCGACGTCAATCTTATTGAAGACGCGACCGCTGGCAACCCCGGCACTTATGCCGCGACCGGCACCGCGACCAGCGGCTGGGCGATGCAGATGGTGGCGCTCTTACCCGCTTCGTCCGGCACGAGCGGTGCTCCTGTCGCCGGTCTTTCCCCCAGCAGCCTGACCTTTGCCAGCCAAGCCGTGGGCGCCACCAGCGCGGCTCAGACCATAACTCTGAGCAATACCGGCAACGCGGCCTTGACTCTCACCAGCATCGCGCTTACGGGCATGAATCCCGGCGACTTTGCGCAAACCAATACCTGCGGAAGCTCCGTAGCGGCGGGAACTAATTGCACGATCAGCGTGACCTTTAAACCGACTGCGAGTGGAACTCGCAGCGCGGTCGTCACCCTCACCGATAACGCCACGGGCAGCCCACAGACCGTGGGCCTCTCGGGTACCGGGACGACCACGGGGGCAACAGCCAACCTATCACCCTCCAGCCTATCGTTTGGGAATGAACCCGTGCTCACGGTCAGTTCCCCGCAAACTGTCACCCTGAACAACACCGGCAGCGTGGCTTTGAGCATCACGAGCATCGCTTTATCCGGGGCCGATCCCGCCGACTTCATTGAGAATAACACCTGCGGTTCCTCGGTGGCGGCGGGGGGAACCTGCACGGTCGCGATATCGTTTACGCCCTCAGCCAGCGGGGCCCGCACGACCTCGCTGAGCGTCGCCGACAATGCCGGCGGCAGCCCGCAGTCGGTAGCGCTTTCAGGCACAGGAACGCACGACGTGACTCTCGCTTGGACCGCCAGCCCGACTTCAGGGATAGCGGGCTATAACGTCTACCGCGGCACATCATCGGGTGGGGAGAGCTCGACGCCACTGAATACATCCCCTGTCGACGGCACCACTTTTGCCGACGTGAACGTCGTGGCTGGGGAGAAATATTTTTATGTGGTGACCGCCATAAGTTCGAATGGAATTACCCAAAGCCCAGACTCGAACGAAGCTTCAGCCACCGTGCCCTCGCCTTAGCCGCCGCTTGTCGTCTTCCAGCCCGCTGGGTAGTGGGTCAAGATGTACGCGAGGTAAACTCGCCGCTACAACATCAAATTGACCCACTACCTCGGGCTGCGGGCTCGGGCTGCGGGGTCGGGCGGCGGGGTTTCCAAACGGCCCGCCATCGTGTAAACTTCAAAATTCCCAAAGGGAAGGGGAACTATCACGCGACCCCAATGATTACGCAGAATCAAGGTAACGACACAACCGACCGGCCGGGTAGTACCTTCCAAATCCAAGAAAACCTCGGCAAGGTTAACTGGGAGATGAGGAGCAGGAAGCTCCTCGGCGTGGTTTGTGGGATGGTCTTAGGGGGCATTTTGGTGGCAGGACTTTGGCCCTTTCATACCCCCAAGAATGAGGTGACATGGTTCGCGGGCGGCAACGGCCTGCACTTTGGCGATCATGGGACGATACTGAGTTCCGGTAAATTCAAGGCGGCGGAACCACCCGCGGACTCCCCTTGCAGCCTAGAAATCTGGTTCCAGCCTCACCATACTGCGGACTCCGCGACTCTCCTCACCTTTTACGCTCCTGGGAGTCCCCGCCAGTTTTCTCTGCGCCAATCCATTACTGACTTTGCCTTGCAAAGTGACGTTCCAAACCGTCGCCATCAAACCCGAGCCACCCGACTCTATGTCGATGACGTTTTCCGTCGAGGCAAACCGTTGTTCGTAACGGTTACGTCAAACGGAGGGCAGGCGTCAGTCTATGTTGATGGGGCGCTGGCCCGACCAGCCCACAAATTTCCCCTCTCCAGCCAGGATTTTAATGGCGAACTCATAATTGCCAGCGCAACCGGAAACAGCGATAGCTGGACAGGTCTGTTGCGGGGGTTGGCCTTATACAACCAGGATCTTACTCCGGAGCAGGTCCGTCGACACTTTGCCACCTGGACGACGAAGGGACGACCGGAGGTTTCTGAAGATGAGCGCGTCGTGGCGCTGTATCTGTTTGATGAGCGCGCGGGTGGGGTCATTCATAACCAAGTGCCCTCGGGAACCGCCTTGTATATTCCGGACCGGTATCGGGTTTTGGATCAGGCCCGCCTAACCCCCTTCTGGAAAGAATTCCGTCCGGATTGGAGCTTCTGCGAAGACGTGCTGATTAATATTGCAGGTTTTGTTCCATTGGGGTTCCTTTTCTGCGCCTACTTTTCGCTGGCCGGGCGGATCAAAAGGCCGGCACTGGTCACAATCCTTCTCGGGTTCGCGGTCAGCTTTACGATTGAATTCCTTCAGTCCTTTCTGCCGACGCGGGATTCCGGTACTACCGATTTAATCACCAATACTTCGGGCACTGGTCTGGGAGTTTGGTTGTATCGATGCAACTTTTGGCGAGTCCTAGTCGCGAAAATCTGGGCACACATCGTGCCCCTCCGTGTTCCCAAACGGCCCGCCGCGGTGTAAACTCCTACATCCCCGGGGTCTGGAATTCGTCAGCCTGGGGGCAACCTAACCTTAAATATCTGGAAGGAGCAATCATGGCGGCAAAACGCATTGGGATTCTCACCGGCGGCGGCGACGTTCCCGGCCTAAATTCCGTTATCAAGACCGTGGTTTATCGAGCGACGGATGTTGGCTCTGAGGTTGTAGGCATCCGCCGGGGGTGGGAAGGCCTTACGAACCTTGATTTGACCGACCCGGTCAGTCGCGGGCACTACATTCTCCCCCTCGACCGCAACAACACCCGCACCATCGATCGCACAGGCGGGACGTTTCTGCACACTTCGCGCACCAATCCGCAGAAGATGAAGAAACTTCCGTACGTTTGCGCGAGCGGCGACTTTCCCAAGATAGAAAGCACCAAGAAGGGCGTGGCGTCGGTCGTCTACGACATCACCGCGCAGGTCTTGAAGAACATCAGCGCGCTGGGGCTGGACTACCTGGTGGCGATTGGGGGCGACGACACGCTGAGTTACGCGGCGCGGCTCGACCGGGAAGGCATGAAAGTTGTCGCCATCCCCAAGACCATGGACAACGATGTGCGGAACACCGAGTACTGCATCGGATTCTCTACCGCCATCACTCGCGCCATGGACGCCATCGACCGGCAGCGGACCACGGTGGGATCGCATGAGCGCATCGGGGTATTCCGGGTCTTCGGCCGCGACGCCGGTTACACGTCGCTCTATACGGCATATGTCTCCGCCATTCGTTGCGCGATTCCCGAGTACAAGTTCGACCTGAAGAATATGATCGAATTGCTCCTCCAGGATAAGAAAGAGAATCCCAGCAATTATTCCATTGTCGTCCTGTCGGAAGGCGCCCAGTGGGAAGGCTATGAGATGCGCGAGTACGGCGAGGCCGACGCTTTTGGCCATCGCAAGAAGGCCAACGTGGGCGAAGATTTGAGCGACGAGATCAAGAAGGCGAGCGGGCAGGAGACGGTGGTCAGCGACCTCACTTATGAACTGCGCAGTGGCAGCCCGGACTTTGTCGATAAACTGGTGGCCACCACTTTCGCCAGCATGGCCATGGATTGCATCGCCAAGGGGGAGCACGGCAAGATGACGGCGATCAACAAAGGATGTTTCGCCATGGAGCCCATCCCCGATCCGAAACTCGGCCCGCGCCGCGTGGACGTCGAGAATATGTATGACACCCAACGATATCTGCCCAAGTACGAGGGCAAAATGGGACTGCCGATTTTCCTGACCAACCCTTAGAGAAGTAAGCAGAGGGCAATTGGCAGCGGGCGAAACGCCACGGAGGCGGTTATGCGCAGAACGATTCCCATCTGCCTGAAGCTGAAGAAGGCGCAACTGGTTCGGGGCGTAGAAATCCTGTGCCCCGCACTCTTTTTCCTGCTACTGGCCTCGATGACCGCCGGCGCGAAACCTGCGACGCCAGGAACCCTGCAATTGACCTTGCTGGACGAAGCTTCGGGGCGCCCTACCCCCGCGCGCGTCGAACTGCTCGATGCCCAACACCAGGGCTACGTCGCGCAGGATGCTTTACCCATCGACGGGGACTGCGTGGATCGTGATATCCCGGCCGATTACACTTTGGAACGCGCCATCGCCGTGATGTCCAAGCAGTTCGTAAATCCTTACACCAAGACTGTGCAGTTTTATTCGGTGGGAAAATCCTTTGTTTCCCTGCCGCCCGGGGATTACCGCCTGATCGTCCGCAAGGGCCCGGAATTCCAACTTCAAAAGCGTGATGTCCATATCAACTCGGGTGAAACAGTTGACTTGAAGGTGCAGATGTCACGATGGATTAAC
>JBEKNU010000265.1:0-10734 GCA_049522495.1 Terriglobia bacterium | reverse complement strand
CGGGCTTTTTCCGCGCCGCCATAAGATAATCCGAAATTCCTTTGCCCACGTCCGAAACATCGGACCTCAAACTTCCAGGCCGCGCCGTCAAAAACGCGTCGCGGTGGAATAGCCGCAAGGCCGGAGGGCGGGCCTAGCGCTACATGTTCTCTTACCCCAGCGGCAACCGCACGGCGGCAAAGGGCAGGGGTTAGTGGTTAGGGGTCAGTGGTTAGGGGCAAGGGATGAAGCAGGTGTCAGGCGCCGGGTGTCAGGTGTCAGGATTTAGGATCTAGGATTTAGGTTTCAGGACCTAGGTCCTAACTCCTAGCTCCTAACTCCTGGTCCCTAACCCCTAACCCCTGATTTCGAGTCTCGAGTCCCGGCATTGATCTTGGCGGAACGCTTGCGCAGTTCTTTGAGAGACATCTCAACCACTTTGCCTTCACGCCAGATATAAATGGGCAAGCCTTGGCGTGCATGCTCGACGATCACTTTCTCCACAGCGGCTTTGAGCGCCATCTCCGCGCGTTGTTCCAACGGCAGTTTGAGAACGTTATCGGGTGGCTCGGTCATGGTCTCCCATAGCGATGAATCAGGGTCTCGTAACGCTTTCGCTTCATTATACGGGTTTTGCCCTGTTTCTTAAAGGCTACAACCGTCGGAGTCGCACCCGAGTTGTCAAATACAATCCACGAATCCCCTAGCTGGCGGTAGTGGGCAAGAAAGTTTTGCATGGAGCGGCCAAACCGGCGACGAACGACCGATTCGGGAATATCGTGACCGCCCGCGTTGACTCGCCCTCTGACTCTCGTTAGCGCAAGATCAACGGTCGGCACCACCAGAAAGAAAAAATGCACTCTGTACCCGAGCTTCTTGAGACGGCGAATCAAGCCCAGATAGCTCCGACCCGAGAGAGGTGTCTCAAACCCGAAATCTTCGCCACGCTTCACATAGAAATTGATTTCTTCAAGCATGAGGCGTCCAGCGCGGAAGGCGGCTGCTTCCGGGGAAAACGGCGCCACGCCTTGTGCGATCAGATCGGCGTTGATGAAATTCTTACACTCCGCGTAGTTCGGCAAGAATTCTCGCGCAAAAGTCGTTTTACCAGCACCGTTGGGTCCAGCAATGATGTAAAGATCAGGACTCATGAGTTCAGACAAGGGCCCCTTCCTTCGAGCCGAAGGCGCTCCCGACGCAGTAAGCGGGCGGCGGCCGCCATCCTAATGGGGGATTTTCTCATGCCCGATACCCCAGCGGCAACCGCACGGCGGCAAAAAGCAGTGACGAGCGAAGAGTCCGAAAATCGCCAATCGCCAATGGCTGATACAGGTCTTCAGTTCTCAGGTGTCAGGAAAATAGCTAACAGCTCACAGGCGATAGCCACAATTCAGGATCTAGTGTAGTGTGTCGAGAATCCCTTGGCGTATTGAGGTACGTGCCCCGAAGGGGCTGACCATGAGTAGCCGTGGGTGAAACCCACGGAAAAGAAGCGAACCATACCTCCCGGCCCTGAAGGGGCCGGACAATTCTCGCCGCCCGGTATGGACTTAGGGTGATTCGACACTGGTCAACCCCGTTGGGGTTGAATTGACGCGCCCAACGTTTTCCGCGGGTTGACACCTGCGGCTACTCATGGCGGGCCCCTGCGGGGCCGGCGAACGCAGACACAAGCGAGTGCGATAGGAGGAATCTGGGATAAGTAAACAAATTTTAGACGCACTACACTAGGATTCGGGATTTAGGGTCTTGCCCAGGGCTCCTCACTCCTGACTCCTGTCTACCGTCCACTGTCTCCTGCCTGCTGCTCTTTACCTAACCCAAAATCGTCGCCGAACGGACGATCTATTGAATCGGCTGTAGGGATGGAGTGTTGTCGAATTGATTGTTGCATATAGATAACACAGATAATTGCACTGCTATTCTTCCTGCTTGCAATTTGGAGTTATTTTCTGTAATAAATGCTCAGGGAAGGGGTCACAGTCTTAAGCATCACTTCTGAAGTGCTTATCAGTTTTTGAGTGGAGAAGATGAGTAATCCGCCGAATATCGAACACGTCGGCCCGCAGGCGCATATTCAAGAGGAACTTCTGCGGTCGGAATCGCAGAAAACGGAATTCTGGATTCTGCCCATCCTTGCGGGTGTGGTCCTTTTCCTTGGAGTGCTATCTTTCTTTTTCGCCCACCAGTTCTGGTATAGCGGCGGCTTGCATGTCAGCCTCTCTCCGCAGGGACTCTTCGTCATCATGATCGCTATGGTGCTGGCTTCCTTGGTTTACTCCCGCCGGGACCTCAGTATCCGGGGGCTGCAACTGGCCAACCTCCAGCAGCGCATGTCCTCGGAAAACAAACGGGCGGATAGAATGATCGATCCGGTGACCAAGGTTTTCCCGCGCGGCTTCCTGGATGATCTCCTGGCGCGCGAAATCTCCCTCGCCGAACGCAGGAACCGCCCTCTGGCGCTATTCATTTCCGACGTAAACAACTTCAAGCAGGTTAAGGCTCGTTACGGCCCCCTGATGGGCGACTACGTGCTCTCGCAGATTGCCACGATCTTGCAATCCTGTGTGCGTGGCTCCGATTATGTCGTCCAGTACGGTGAGCATCAGTTCCTCGTCCTGCTTCCGGAAACCGACAACCAGGGGAGCGAAATTGTGCGCCAGCGCGTGCATCGCAAGGTCTCCGAGTGGGACCGCACCCAGCGTGTGGGTGACTTCCCAATCTCCGTCAGCTTGGGCTGGTATCTCCACGTTACCGGCCAGACGGCGGAGAAGGATATCGCGGAAGCCGATGCGTGCATGGACGCGGCAAATCACGCCACCCAACGCGCTGCCGTAACGAACCCTTCACGCCCGCCCCAGCAAGCCATACCCCTGGAATCGTAAATCTCCAATTTGTCTTCGGTCTTAATGTTCTGTTACACGTGCCATATGCTGATCGGCAAGCGATTACGTGAACTCCGAATTGCCTAAGGGATTTCACGATTGGAACCGGAGCGCCGTTCGGGCCTTATTAGCATCTCTCGCTCCGAGGGAGCCTGCGAAGCCGACTTGCACACCCAAAAGGGACATCTTGCCCCTTTTCGCTCACCGGCGATTGCGCTCCCCCGCCATGGCCACAACATCGGCCATGCGCGCGATGGCCACCAAGGTGCTCTAATCCGTGCCGTGAGTGTAAAGCACCACCATTGCCGTCCTGCCGCGCATCCATTCGTCACCTTAAGAGCAAAGTCGGACAGAAGGTTCTTGTCTGACGGCGCAATACGCAGACTCCCTCACATGATGCGGAGTGAGCGGCCATGATAGGACAGATCAGCGAACGGGTCTTGTTAGTGGACGACGACCCTCTTGTCCGAAAGCTCATCTCCGGATATTTGGTGGCTGCGGGGTATGTGGTTCGGACGGCAGTCGATGGGCTGGATGCACTTGCAAAACTCCGCGCCGGGCTGCCGGACTTGATTATTTCCGACCTCAACATGCCCCGCATGTCAGGGCGTGAGCTTCTTGAGGTGGTGCACAAACGCTTCCCGCAAATACCCATCATTATCAGCAGTGCCGACGCCTGCAATGAAATCCCGGGAGGAGTGGTCGCCGACGCTTACTACCACAAGAGTGGATTTGGATTTCAGCAACTCCTCGAAACCGTCTCAGGCCTGGCCAGAAAACCTCCTCAACGAGCTGCTCTCGCGCACGTTGACAACAAACCCGTCCGGGCACGAAGGGTTGGGGACGGACACTATCTCGTAAATTGCGAAGATTGCTTGCGTCAATTCAGTGTCCTCCGCGCCACGCCCACGGGACGAGACATTCTCTGGACGATCTGCGTGCACTGCGGTAGCGACGTTCGATTCCAAGTCGCTGACGCGGAGCCCGAGGGTCCTGCACGGCGGTAATTTCCAGTGGCCAATTTCCACCACGCTTTGATGCTGCTATAAAGCAAACGTGGCGCCCCGATGCATCGGGGCGCTACTTCCTCTTTTTCTCATGGCCCGCACACCAGCGGCAACCGAACGTCGTCAATCGGGATGGGGCAGGACGGCGATGACAAATTCAAAGTAGGGCAGGAGACAGGAGACAGAAGACGGGATACAGTAAACGGTAGACAGGGAACTGGGAACAGGGGGCAGGGGACGGGAGAAAAGAGACAGGAGGCAGAGGGCGGTAAGCGGGAAAAGCTGTGCTTCGGAGTTGGGTTTAAGCATTCGGACACCTGACCCCTGACCCCTAACCCCGAGTTCCGTACCCCATTTGCCATGATGTCGATGAAAATAAAGGAGATGAAGCAATGAGCGAATCAACGCGGCGCAAATTCCTCCACGATGTGAGCGTCGGACTGGGAACGGCCGCCGTGGCCGGATCCTCGCCGATTCTGGCTGGCGCGTCAGGTCCGACTCCGCAGGCGACCCCGGGCAGCGCCTCCCGGCCGGAAAGCCAAAACCCGTCATCCGCCATCGACTTCCGCTACTCGCCGCTTTCCTGGCAGACGGCTTACTGCTTCCCGGACGATCCTCATAAGAGCCTGGTCGGCCAGCGCGGCGAGTTGCGCTATGGCCACCCGGGACAAAGCGGCGGGACCGCTTACTTTCCGGAGGTCGTGGAATTCTCCCTCCAGGGGATGGAAGAAAACCAGGTAGGCGGGCAGCGGCTGGAAGCTCCGGGCGTTCCCATCGTGCACACGCGCCTCGACCGTCCCGAAGCTTTTCTGCACATCACCAGCTTCGCGACGCGACGGGAAGGTGAAGGCCGCGTCGATAACGTGATCCTGGAGGTCGAACCCCGCGCCGCGCACGCGCTGGGAGCGGTCCCGCTGGTGATTCTGAAAACCAAACGCGAGGTAAAACTCCAGAGCACTCCGGAATCCGCCGTCCTGCGCCTGGACAATGAGCAAGCGCCAGCGTTTCTGCTGAGCGATAAGCCTCTGTCGGATCCCGCGGTTGGCGGTGTGCAAGTGACCTACCGGATGAAAGCCGCCCTCGTATCCGAAGGCCAGCCGTTCCGATGTTTCCTGCGCTTTCCCCAGGAAGGGCAGGGGGTGGAGAAGCTGAAAGAAGGCCTCGCTCATCCCGCTCAATTGCTGGCGGAGGCGCGAGAGTATTGGCAGAACTGGAAAGCCTTTGACGGAAAGGTCTCGCTGAAATTTCCCGGTCCGCACGGCGAATTCCTGGTGGCCTGCGCGCAGAATATCCAGCAAGCCCGGGAAGTGAAATCCGGTAAGCTCACGTTTCAGGTGGGGCCCACGGTCTATCGCGGCCTATGGGTGGCCGACGGCAACTTCCTTTTGGAAGCCGCCCGCTACCTGGGTTACGACGCGGCCGCGCAGGAAGGATTGGAAGCCACCTGGCAGCACCAGGAGGCGAGTGGAGCCGTGGTTGCCGGCGGCGGGAACGGGTTTTGGAAAGGGAGCGGGATCGCCATGTTCACTTTGGTCCGGCAGGCCGAGCTCAGCCAGGACTGGAGCTACTTTCGCTCCATGCAGCCAACCGTGGCGCGCGCCGTGAAATTTCTCGAAGCCAAGCGGGATGAAGCCAAGACCGACGGCAGCGTTAACGGCCGCTATGGTCTGCTGGCGCCGGGCACGGGTGACGGCGGGCTGGCTGGCATTCATTCCGAATTCACCAACACCGTCTGGGTTCTGGCGGGATTGAAAGCCGTCACGGAAGCAATGGACCGGCTGGGCCTGCCCGATCCGTCGGGCGCCAAACAGTTTTACGCTGAATTGCGCTCGGCTTTTCTTGCCGCCGCACGCCAGGAGATGCGCCGTCATCCTGACGGGTTCGACTACCTGCCCATGTTGGTGAAGGAAGACCCCCAGTGGGCGGCGCCCCGTGAATGGGACCGGCCCCGTCCGCAAGGGGCGCAATGGGCGCTCTCCCACGCCATCTATCCGGGTCTCGTGTTCGACAAGGACGATGCAATTGTGCAAGGGCATATCCGCTTGATGCAGGCCTGCACCCAGGAAGATATTCCCGCGGAAACCGGTTGGCTGCCGCACGGAGGAGTTTGGAATTACAACGCGGGCTTCGTGGCCCATGTCTATTTGTGGGCGGGATTGGCGGACTGGGCGCGCTCGACCTTCACGGGTTTCCTCAACCACGCCTCGCCGCTCTATTGCTGGCGCGAGGAGCAACCCTTGCGCGGGAGTCTGACGGCGGATTACGTCGGCGACATGCCCCACAACTGGGCCAGCGCGGAGTGCGTGCTTTACCTGCGGCACATGCTGGCGCTCGAAGATGGCCGCGATCTGCGCCTTCTCGCCGGAGTGGGCGATTTCGAACTGGCGAGCGGGGAACCCGTGGGCGTCGTCCAATCTCCCACGCGTTTCGGCCGGATCGATTTGAGCCTCGAATCGCTCGATCGCCACGAGGGCTGGCGCTTGAAGTTCCAGCGAGGCGCAGGACCGGAGCCGGCGAATGTGCACATCCCCGCGACTCTGGGCACCGGCTGGCCTTTCTCCACGATCGCTGGCGCGGAAGCTCGGCGGCAAGGTGATGTCCTCCTCGTGACACCCGGCGCCCAGTCATGGGAAGTCGTCTGGAGAGCGTGACGGCGCGGGTGGGTGAGGAAGTTTCATAAACATTTTGTCCACGTGGACAGCCCACGCCGGGCGCGCCTTGATGTGGACAGCGGAGTGGTCGCGGCATCAGCAATCGCCAAAAGGGTGCATGATGCCGCAAGTTGTCTTTTCCCAGCTCACGCACTGACCACCATGGCGTAGAGTCGAACGCCTTCCAGGTTCAGGTTTAATTGCCAGCGCTGGTTGCCGGTGGATCCGACGGTGATGGGGCGGGCGGTGTCTAAATCCGGACTGTCCAGGGTGGCCTGATCCAGCGAGGGAAGGCCGGCACAATCCAATTCCAGGATCAGAGGCTCGCGAGCCGGTTGGGCATTGATGCGGTAGAGGATTTTCTCGCCGCGGCCTCCTACGAGGGTGGGATGGGGCTCGCCTTGCAAATTCGCATTCAGCAGATGGAGGCACAAGCGCTGGCCGTGCAGGCGCAAGCGGGCCGACCAGCCGGTGGGGCCGCTGACTTGACGAATCCGTGGCACAAACTTTTTCTGGCGCGTCAACTCCGCCAGAATTGCCGGCCCCACCTCGGGATCGATCACCAGCACCCGGTCCTGAAGAGTTTTGTCTTGCGAAAGGGTTTCCAGAAGAGACTTCGCGCGTGGCTGGGCGAGTTCATTGCAATCGCCGAGCGGCGGCGCCACCCAAAGCCGCCCGCCGCGAGCTACGAAGTCGCGAAGGGCCTGGCAAACGCGGTCACTCACATGAGCGCAACCGTCGAGCACCAACGGCAGGGAAGTTGACAACCTCGGAGAGCCGGCCTCCAGTTCGCGCGTGGTCACGAACCGGTAGCCCAAATCATTCTTCGTCAGATATTCCGTCCAGCGGCGAACCCGGTCCCAGCTATCGCGTCCCTGCGCATCGCGCCAGCCGTTGTCGCGGGAGGCGCGGATGAAGGCCAGTTGCAGATCGATGACGTCGCGCCCGGGCGCCTCCAGAGGGTGGGCCGTTTCCCATTGGTTGTAGGGCAGAACGAGTTCGGCCTCTTCCTTCGCGCCCGGCGGGTCGACGGGCAAGCGGCCCCACAAGGTGGTAGCCCAGTTTCCCACGCCCCAGTAACGCGCGATGGCCCACCCCAGGTAGGCGCCATCGGGGAAGGTGAAATAGCTGATGGTGATCGTGGGGGCGCCGGCGGGCGATTTCGACGCCGCAATGCCTTTGTGCAGCATCGCTTCCGGCTCGACTCCCACCCACCGCACCGATTTCGGCGAGAGCCCGACGTTTTCCATGGTGATCCAGTCCACCACGTCAACCCACTCTTCCGCCGACAAGCCCATGCCATTCAATCGCAGCGGGCCGCTGCTGCTACAGCAAGTCATCAGGATTTTGTCCGGCCCGATGATTTCGCGGACCATCTTCAAATGGTCGGCGTTGGATTGGTAACGCAGGCGCACCCAATCGCGAAACGCCGGATTGCGATAGTTCCCCCAATCGGCAGGGATCACGGAGGTGTCGCCCCAGAACTCGCGGTCCGCGAGCGGCGGGAGTTCGCGCCCAAACTGCTTGCGGAATTTTTCCCGGCAGTAGGGGCAGCCGCAGGTGGAGAACGACCCATAGAAGCCCATGTCGTCCTGATGGATCCCGTCCAAGGGGACTTCCTTGAAAAGCCGCCGCAAGTAGGCCTTGTGCATATCCAGGAAATTCGGGTTGTTGTGGCAGAGGCATTCGCCGGCGTACATCTGAATGTAGGTTGGCTCACCCGAGGCGATCAGGGTCTCACGCAGATCATTGAAGCGATATCCGGCGTAGCCGGCTTCCGGGGCCACTACGGCGTCGGGATACAAGTTCACGCAGTGCCGCTCGTGCGTATGGAACTCCAGAACATCCGCGGCGGTGCGGGGGCGGCCAATGACGTTGCAGGAGAAATGATCCATGAATTGAATATCGCGTTCGTGCAGCGCCGTGGCGACGTCGTGCAGATATCCGTGGAGGGCGCCAAAATACGCGGCGAAATCAAAGCGGTAGTGAAATCCGAAGTTGATTGCCGTGTCAATCTTCGCCGCGGCCATTTGATCAGCCCGGCGCTGAATCTTGTCTCGGATCGCGCGGGCCGGCCACTCCAGGTCATTGAGGGTGGACCACCAACTGATGACGCGTTGAGGATAGGGTTTTTTTTGGGGGGCAGCGCTCATGGGGTTCCTTGCAGCTTCCAGAGTGGCGGGCGCAAACAGCCCTTCACATTTCGCACCCATCACCGCCGTGGCTGCCGTCTTCATAAAACCACGGCGGGTGGACCTGTTTCCACCTCTTGGCGCTGCGATCTCGTTCATGAGATGGTCTCTCTCAAATTAACGAATGTCCTGCCAAATCTGTCTTCCGGGACCGCTACGACACTCCCAATATACGGTTCTGACTTCATATCAGAAAGGTCGAAAGAGGGCAAGCCGGGCAAAATCGCGTTGGTTGGCAGTTTTACCGGGAAGGTGAATTGCTTAGCTCCTGGCTGCAATGGGTTTCGTGCCGCGTTTCAATGGGAAATGAAATGTAGCGCGGACGAACCCAAGTCTGGCAAAGTCCGCCGCGGTCTTTGAGCCCCAAAGGGGCGATCTAACGAAGCCCAGGTTTTTGAGCCCCAAAGGGGCGATCTAACAAAGCCCAGGCCAACGGCCTGGGTCAACGGAACCCCCCATCAACCACCGAGCCCTGAAAGGGCGACCTACCCAATCCACCAAACCAACCTTCACTGTTCTTTCTCGCTGGCCACACGTCCCCGATTTCTGGGGTCCGATGGACCCCGTCGGGGTCCGCAAATCGGACACATGTCACTCGTCACTGCCTTTGCAACCGGCGGATGCTCCGCGCCACACGCTGCCCGGGCGGACGGACTCCCCTCCTGATTCAGGAGGGGGACGGCGCGTTCGCGCGGGGGGTGGTTACGAGATTCAGGAGGGGTCGGCGGCTTCCCGCCCGGGTGGTTACAGGACCCTAATTCCCAATCCCTAATCACTAGTGGAAGGCGCCGGGAGCTATGGTGTCGGTAAGTCGGAAATGTGGTGCCAGCCCGGTTTCCTGGTGCCAGTCCCGGTTTCCAAACAATGGAAGAACGACGAAGCAATCAATGATTCTTTGCGCTTGCCACCTGCTCTTTCATGAAGGCCTTGTCTAACCTACGCATGAACCCCCGATAGATATACCAGAGCTTCACAACAATCGTAAAATCGTTCCGAATGGGCTTTAGACGATTCATAAAGTCCTCTTGACGCACGGGCAAGGCTGACGAGACTGGCCCAATGTAAACAACAAACAGCACCCACGAAGTGAGTGCTGGGCCGAATTGAACCCACCAGGGAAGGGTAACTGGAGAGGATGTATTAATCGACGGTAGGAAGTGCGACGCGCTGATGGTCAATGCCGTGGGAAGCGAGAGTACCATCTGCGGGGTGACGGCCACTTTCAATGCGAAGGCCCAGAACAGAATTGCAGAGGCAGCAAGGAGGAGGAAGAAAAGGATGTATTCTCCTAGCATCAGCATGGCAATCCTGTCTTTTCCACGGCGGCCTCGAAAAACGACCCTTATGCGACGAAATGGGCTCATGGCGAGCCTGGTCATTCGCAGTCGGAAGGCAACTTGCCGTCTATTCTCCGGGGGTTTGTGCACGGCATCTTGCAGGGTCTTCATTATATTTTGCTGTCCAAGTGTCGCCCTTAGCATGAGTAAAGCCATATCCCGTTCATCGATGGGCGAGATTTTCCCAAGCGAACGATAAGTGAGTGTCGCAAAAAGCACACCAGAAACCACACAACCCACTATATTCGGCCCCCGCGCAGAGGAATCGCCATAAAGGAGCAACCAACCAAAGATTAACACTATTGTGAGTGAGGCTAGCGGAAACCGCCTCTTGGGTATTGAGACCTGCAAGGTATCCGCCCGAGACTTTTCCCGTACTCTTTTCCAAAACCTATGAAATACCGTAACAATGAGGAAGGCAAATGGGGCAAATATCACGTAGAGGGGGAGGCCAATGAACAACTGCAATGGTTTCAGACTAGTGATGAAGAGAAGCCAGGTCGCGATGAAAACCATGGGCAAATGCGCTGCGTTTGTTGGAGCAAAACCCATGGACGCAAGGAGAGTTACGACCTTGTTTGCGGTCGCTCTTTCTATGCCCGCCAGCATATCTCGACCATTCACTACTGACAGCAACCAGTGGACCCAGAGATAACTGGCTGTAATTCTCCATGCCCACGCCT
>JBEKNU010000264.1:0-13463 GCA_049522495.1 Terriglobia bacterium | reverse complement strand
GGCGTCGACAGCGTCTCGCTCAGCTACTAGACAGAGCAACATCCATGCTTGCGGTCGAGACGGCCCAGACCTTACGGTTTCCCTCTGACCTGTAGCAGCGGCCGGGGGAATTCCGCGTTCATATACGATGGGCTGGGGAACCAGCTTTCTTCCACCGACGCCCTGGGGAATACCAGCAGCTACACCTACGACTCGATGGGGAACGTTCTCACCAAAACCCAGTACCTCAATCCCAGCACCACTCTGACGTGGAGTTACACCTACAACTCCTTCCAGGAAGTGTTGACGGCCACGGACCCGCTTGGAAACGTCACCACCAACGTGTATGACGCCAACGGGAACCTGCTTTCCACCAGCACTCCGCCGCCCTCGGGCTCAGGTTCCGGCCTCACCACCACGTTCCAATACAACGCTTTGGGTGAGCTGACCCAGGTAACCGATCCGAAGGGGAACGCCACCCATCTTGCTTACACGCCGGCGGGCTTGGTGGCCTCCATCACCGACGCGCAGAGCAACACGACCACGTTCACCTACGATGGGCGCGGCAACCGCCTGACCTCCGTGGACGCGCTGAACAACACCACCAGCTATACCTATGACGTGATGAATCGCCTGACCAGGATCACAGCGCCCGACCAGACCTACACACAATTCGCTTACGACAATCGCGGGCGGCGCATTTCCGTGACCGATGCCAACGGCAGGACCACCGCCTATCAATACGACGATGCCGACCGGCTGGTGGCGGTCACCGATGCGGCGCAAAACTCAACCGTGTATGGTTACGATACGGAAAACAATATGGTGGGCATCACCGACGCGGCGAGCCACCAAACGGCGTTTGCCTACGACGCCCTGGGAAGGGTTACGCAAGTAACGTTCCCCTCCACGCTCAGCGAGAGTTACACTTATGATGCCGTGAGCAATTTGCTGAGCAAAACCGACCGCAAGAACCAGACGATTCAGTACGGCTATGACCCGCTGTACCGCCTGGCCACCAAGACCTACCCGGACTCGACGGCGGTCAACTACACCTACGACCCATTGAGCCGGCTGACGCAGGTCACCGACCCCACGGGGACTTACTCGTTCACGTATGACAACCTGGGACGCCTGCTGGGCACGGGAACGCAGTATTCGTTCCTGAGCACGCCACTGAACAACAGCTACGGTTACGATTCGGCCTCCAATCGGGTTTCATTCTCAAATCCCCAATCCCAAATCACCAATTACAGTTACGATTCACTGAACCGCCTCACCACCCTGACCGATTCCACCACGGGACATTTCGGTTTTGGCTACGACGCGCTGAACCGAAGGACCTCGTTGACGAGGCCCAATGGGGTCGGAACGTCGTATAGCTATGACACCCTCTCGCGCTTGCTGAACGTGCTGCACAATGGAGGGAGCCTGCCGGGCAGCACAAGTTACACCTACGACGCGGCCGGCAACCGCCTGACCAAGACGGCCATCCAGGAGGCCAGTCCCAACCCGGTTTCCGTGCTGTCGCAATATAGCTACGACCCCATCTACGAATTGACGCAGGCGGTGGTGGGCGGCACCTTGGCGGAGAGCTACTCCTACGACCCGGTGGGCAATCGGCTGGCCTCGGCCGGACCCACGTCGTACAACTACAATGCCTCGAACGAGCTAACCTCCAGCTCCGCCGCCACGTATGCGTACGACAATGATGGGAACACGACGAGCAAAACGGACACGACCGGGACGACCTACTACACCTGGGATTACGAGAATCGCCTCACCAGCGTAACCCTGCCCGGAACGGGCGGGACCGTCAACCTCAAGTACGACCCATTTGGAAGAAGGATTGAAAAGGCTTCGCCGACCGCGACCACGGTCTATGCCTATGACGGTGACAACGTGATTGAGCAATTGGGCGGAGGCGGAAACCTGCTAGCCCATTATACTCAGGGCGCGCGCATCGACCAGCCCTTGGCCATAACCGACACAGGCGGAACCTACTTCTACCATACCGATGGTTTGGGCTCGATCGCGTCGTTGACGGATTCCACAGGCAGCGTCGCTGCCAGCTACGTGTACGATTCCTTCGGAAAGCTCACAGCTTCAACCGGAACAATCACGAATCCCTTCCAATACTCCGGCCGGGAGTTCGACTCCGAAACCGGGCTCTACTACTACCGCGCTCGGTATTACGACCCCAAAGGCGGGCGGTTCCTCAGCGAGGACCCGATTGGATTCGATGGCGGTGCGAATTTTTACGCATACGCTGGAAACAGCCCGACGTTGTTCACGGACCCTTCCGGCTATGTCTGCTGCACGCCCGAAAAAAAGAAGTTTTTCGACTGGCTAAATGCGCCTTTGGCTAAAATGGCCGCCGACCTCGATGTGAGCAAAACCATGCTGCTAACCCTGGCTTCCCAAGAGGGTGGCTGGTCAAACCCAACTCCTGCGCAACTCAAACGGGACCCCACCCCTCGCGGTCTCGACTACGCGATGAGCCTAAGCAATCCGTTTGGGTTCAATCGCATTGCCAATGGGAAGGCGGTCGGAGATATCAATTACACACAGCTAGCCGGGGGGGATTCTGCCAAGGGACTGAGCCTTGCAATCCAAGCTTGGGAGCAAAAATGGGGTGAGGCAGTCGAGGGCTACCAAACCCCGGAAGGGTTCGCCTTCGGATTGGAGCATCCGGTCGTAGGTGGCAAGTACAATTCAGCCAATCCCGATTACGAACGATATTTGGTAAACCAAGCCAAGACCATGGAAATGTACATGAAGGCATGTGGAATCCAATGACAAACGCCAAGTTACAGCTGACCGCGCTCGTGGCGGTCCTCATGGTGGCAGGAGTCAGGCTTTCCGGCCCCTGTGACCGTCCCCAGGAACGTGCGAATCAACCTGCGGGCTGCGACCTTCCTCCCCAGGCGCTCCTGCACAAGCCGCGCCGCGAGTACAAAGGGTTTTATCAAAATATGGCGTATGGGTACTCTGTCGTCATTCCGAAGGGGTTCGTCGGATACGACGACGTCAATCCCTCCTACCAGAGGGGATTCGGAATTATCTTCGGTGAAGAGCCGCAAGGCTATATTGTCTTATATGGAGAACATAACAGCGTCGAAGATGATTCTGCGATGGATAGAGCTCAGCGAGAGCTGGGCTATCGGCAAGAGGACAGAATCGCAATCATATCTTCGAAAATTACCCCGACCAATCTCGGCCAGCTGCCGGCGGCCCAGTTGCTAGTGACGTACACGTGCCCGGGGTTGCCTGAGCGCCGCGTGTGGTTTTCCACCATTGCCCTAAGCCCTGATAAGCTCATGGCTTATGAAGTAACCCTGCATACGCTGGCGAGCCGGTTTGACCACGATCATGCTGTCCTGAACCAGTTAGTTGGGTCTTGGAAATATATAGGACCGCGATGAGAGAGGCATTACGCCACCACAAGGAGAGGAGGGTCTGCTTGCGCGGAGCGAGCACAGCTCTGTGGTTCTTAACATGATAACGACCCCATTGCTATTAATACCTGGTGACGAAATACCGCGGAGCAACGACGCTCGGCGCGACATGGCAACAGTAACATCCAAAGCAGTCCAGAGGAGAAGGCCATGAAGAACACATACAATAACTCGCTGATGCGAAAAATGCAGGGAGTCTTCGCCGCGCTCGGAATGGCAGAGCGGAGGGTTTCTCGGCATCCTGGCAGCGGGTGCGCAATGCTGCGGGCGAAGGTGTGCCTTGCTGTTCTTGTTGCGGCGCTGGCTTGCGCCTCAAGAGCCTCGGCGCAGTGCGCAGTGAACGTAATCGAGGAATATCCCTCGTATTCTCTCACGGTGACCCCCCAGTCCGTCACGTGTACTCAGACCGGGGGAGGCGCTCCCGCGTTTACCATCGGATGGCTCTTCGATTACTTCCTCATGCAGGGTTGGGTTCCCGGGTACATTTTTTATCAGTCCGGCCCTGCCCCTGTGATCCTGTTCACCGAGAATGGGTCGTCGTTCGAGGGGCAAGTCGGGCTCGGCGCCTCCTACCTGGCGTATATCTTCTTCCCGGGTGGGTACAACTCCATATACGTCTCGCTTAATACCGTGGGCGCATACGTATTCGTGCTCTCCGACGGGGTTGGTCCCGGCGTAACAGTCACCGTCAACGTAGTGCCGCCTCCCATCAACGGCGCGGACCTGGGCGTGTGCACGCAATGCGTGACGCCCGCGGGCCACCCTATCAATGTGACCAATGGCAACGTCTATATCCAGCAGCGGGATTATGCCGTGCCCGGTCTGGGTGGCGGACTGGCCCTTGCACGAACTTGGAACAGCCGCTTGCAGGATGCCGCCCCGCCCAGCGTGGCCGGGATGTTCGGGAATAGCTGGCGCTCGACCTACGAGGAGGTGCTTACAGGCCCCGATTCCAACAATAATCTCACGTACTGGCGCGGCGACGGCAGCGCGTGGACATTCACTTACAACAGCGTGCTCAATTCCTACTCCCTCACCTCTCCGCCTGACGTGCGCGCTCAATTGGTGTCAAATTTTACCGGAGGATTCACCCTCACCCTGGCGGACGGAACCCAGAAGGTCTTTAACGGCCAGAATCTTCTCGCGGCCATCATCGACCGCAACCACAATCAGACCACCCTTGCCTACGACGCCTATAACCGGCTCAGCTCGGTCGCCAGCCCCGGCGGCAGCACCCTGACCTTTACCTACGGCGACCCCAATAACCCCAGTCAGGCCACCACGGCGCAAGATAGCGTGGGCACGGTGGCCACGTACACCTACGATAGCGCGTCACGGCTCACCAAGGTGACCTACCCGGATGGCTCGGCGCTCAACTTCAGCATTGATCCCTACTCCTCGATGATCCTCAGCGTCACCGACAGTCAGGGCAAACTGATGGAGTCGCACACCTATAACGGTGTGCGCCAAGGCCTCACCTCTGCGCGGGCGTATGGCGTCGACAGCGTCTCGCTCAGCTACTAGACAGAGCAACATCCATGCTTGCGGTCGAGACGGCCCAGACCTTACGGTTTCCCTCTGACCTGTAGCAGCGGCCGGAGTTTACCCCGCAGCGGCCGGGACCGCCGCTACAATTTCGAAAAGCGGGCGATGGCAATCGGCACTTTCGACCACCCCCCCGCGTGACACACTCCCCCTTATCGGTTATCGACACTTACCGGTGAGAAGATGAACCCATTTGGTGCGAAAGCTATCACTCATCAGCTTTCATTGGTCAGTAGTGACCCTAACTGATAACTGAGGACTGACTGCTGCTCTTCCGCCTCCCCAGCGATCATGCCGCGTTCCCCGGGCGTCCGGCATAGAGCTGGAGGCCGGAACCGCTCCTTAATCCTCACGCTTGGCCCCTACCGCCTGCTGCGCGGAGCCGTTCCTCCAACACCCTCAGGCGGCGTCGCGGGTGGGGACACCTGCGCTGCAAGCGCCGGCGGGGCAAGCATCGCGGCTTGGAATCGATTCCCTGGCCAAGGCGGGAGATACATGCCAGCGCAGACCTGATTTGCGGGCGGGGGGTTGCTGAGGAATCCAGGAAAGGCCGCCGCCATCAATCGGGGCACCCCCCGGGTGGGACGTCGGCTTGTAGAGACAAGCGGGCTCGACTTGCGACCCCACCTCTGGACAACTTGTCTGGACGATTTAAGTGGACAGGAGACAGGAGAAAGGGGAGTCAGGAGTCAAAAACCAGAAGGCGGACGCCGGGTGCAGGCCCCACCCGAGATTCCCTCCCCGGCTATCGACAAAATGCCCGAACCCAGAGAAGCCGTCACCTCCCCCGAGCCCCTGCGGGCCCTCAGCCCACCACCGTCATAACAACCACACATGAGACGACAGGAGACGGCAGACAGGCCTTAAAGTCAAGATTCAAAAGGCAGAATGGGGCGCGCGCCGTACGAGGTGGGGTGGAATTCCGCTCCGGGCAGTAGCGCCGATGGGCGGGGATTTGCGGGGTATCCACAATGCCCTCCCGGCCCTAGCAGGCGGTAATCTCAGAAAAGTCCGCCGAGATTTAGAACGATCACCGCAACCAGGATGAAAGCTACGGCCGTGAACAGGAACCTTCGGGTGCGAACGCTCGCGCCTTTCCACTCTCCGGCCATCAGTCCGAAGGCATTGGCAAAGAGGATGCTCGCGGCGACGAACAGCATGTAGCCCGTGGAGGTCCCTGCGGCGCCTACCAACGTGGCTCCGATCCCGTAACTCAGGACGGCGGTAACCCAGGTGAGGGCCATGACGACGGCCAGCACAGCCTCACGGGTCGAGCCGCTCTTGCCGAACAGATTCGCCGTCCGATTCTTCACCAGCAGGTAGACACAGTAAACCAGATTGGGAATGAAACCGGCCCCCAGAACCAGTCCCCACACCGCATAGGTAGAGGTCAGCGGGCCCGCGCCATGCTGTTGGCTGGCGCGAATCACGTCGCCGCCAAAAGCAAATCCCAAGTTGTAACTCGAACCGAAGATTCCCGTGAAAATGCACAACGCCATCCCCGTGGCAAAACTTCCCCGCGACGGAGAGGCCTCCGCATTCGGGCCGGCCTGTTCCTTCTCGCGTCTGCGGCCCGCGAATGCGTAGAAGATCAAGCCCACGATGAGAAATGGAATGCTGAGGAGCAGCAGCAGTCCTCGCGGGCGGAAGAGATCCTCGGGATGAAAGACCAACAACGGCACGAGCGATCCCGACAGACTGCAAAGGCCCGACACCACGGCGAAGGTCAGGGCAACACCGACCATCCGCAAGCTGAGGCCGAAGGTGACTTGCGCAAAACCCCAGAACAGACCGAAAATCAGGGGCAACAGTACCGCCCGCGTCGTTACTCCGGCATAAACTTGCATGAGTCCCGGCACCAGCCCAAAAGCCAGCGCGCAGGGCACCATAAAGATTCCAACAACGGAGAATACCAGCCAGAGGTTTTCCCACTTCCAGCTTCGCGAGTACTTCATCGGCAGCGCAAATGCGGCGTTCATCGCGCCACTCACCAGAATTACGGTCATGCCGAACCAGAAATGATTGATCATGCTCACCATTCCGCGACGGAACCGTCCGGATGAAAAACCATCTGTTCGAGTATCTCTTGCTCGAAGGGATGCTTCCGCGCTTCGGCTTCATTGATCTCCACGCCCCATCCGGGTTCGTCGAGCGGCAACCAGTAACCCTTCTCGGCCTTCAGCCGCGTCTGGACCACGTCAAAGCGCCAGGGGACGTCGCCGACCATGTCCTCCTGAATCAGAAAATTCGGCGTGGCAAGATCGAAGTGCAATGCGACTACGTTGGCTACCGGGCCGTTGGGGTTGTGCGGAGCAATCCCCATCAGGTAGGTTTCGCCCATCGCGGCAATTTTGCGGGCTTCCAGCAAGCCACCGCAATGGCAGAGGTCCGGTTGCAAAACGTGGCAGGCTTGCAGTTCGCAGACGCGGCGGAACTCCCACCGCGTGGCCAGGCGCTCACCCGTGGCAATGGGCGTGCGAACACTGCGCCGGACCTCCAGCAGGGCGTCGGTCTGCTCCGGCGGAACGGGCTCCTCGCAAAAGAAGGGGTGGAACTCCTCCACTGCGCGAATGTACTCAATGGCCTGCCCGGTCGTGGTGCGGCCATGGAAGTCAATCATGATGTCCACGGCATCGCCGACCGCCTCGCGCAATTTGCCCATCAGATTGGCGAAGCGGCGGACAGCGGGCAGCCCCATCAGTGACTCCGAGAGAGGAACGATGACCACCTTTAATGCGCTATAACCCTTTGTCAAGACTTCATGTGCGCGTTCAATCAGGGGCTCCACGGTGGAGGTTTCGTACACCGCTTTCATTTGACCCATGCCAAGATGGGTGTACATTCTCACCTTGTCGCGGACCCGGCCGCCCAGCAACTTGTAAACGGGAACCCCCAAGGATTTTCCAGTGATGTCCCAGCACGCTTGCTCAATGGCGGAGATGGCCGTGGTCCCGATCACGCCCAGCCGCCAGAAGGAATGGCGATACATGATCTGCCACAAGAACTCAATGCGCGTCGGGTCTTGCCCCAACACAAGGGGCTTGAAGTCCTCCACGCAGCCGGCGACGGCGCGCGTTTTCCATTCCAGCGTTCCCTCGCCCCAACCGTAAAGGCCCGGAACGTCGGTCTCAACCTTAACGAATACCCAGTTGCGTAACTGCGCGTTGACGACGAGGGTTTTGATGTCGGTAATCTTCATCGCTGCTCACTCTCCGTGGTTCAGCCAGCAGCGGAATATCAGAGATAGCCGGGAAAGTAAAGCGCCATTCGCAAGCCGACCTGGAAGCGCCTTGCCCAAGCACGCTTGGGTCTATAATCACAGAGGATCGAAGAGTCAAAGAAGTTGAAGAGGGAAAAAACATGGCATTCGCATCGGATTGTCTGCAAGGCAAGGCCATCCTGATTACCGGCGGTCTGGGCGCCATCGGGAAAGTCGTGGTGCAGAAGCTGCTGGCGCACTCAGCTCGCGTGGTGGTGAACGACATCGTGGCGGAACAGGAAGCGGAGCAGTGGAGGCATGCTACTGGCTGCGCTGCCGACCGATGTGTTTACTTCAACGCCGACGTGACCACCGCGTCTGGTGCGCAGGCGCTGGTGGAGAAAGCCGTGCAGTCGTTCGGCGCCGTTGACGTTGCACTCTGCCATGCCGGTATGGCCCAGTCCTGCTCCATTCTCGACTATCCCGAGCAGGATTGGGACCGCATCGTGCGTGTCAACCTTCGGAGCGCGTTTCTGGTGGCACAAGCGGCAGCCCGCGCCATGGTGGCGCAGAACGTAGGGCCGAACGGCGTTCGGCCCAATGTTAGGGGCAAGATCATCTTCACATCGTCGTGGGTGCAGGATACACCCTGGCCCGATATCACTCCCTATAACGTCACCAAGAGCGGCATCAAAATGTTGATGCGCGGCATGGCGCGGGAACTGGCGGCGAAGGGAATTCGCGTGAACTCCATCGCGCCCGGCATTGTGGCGGTGGGCATGGCCAAACGCCAATGGGACACTGAACCCGATTATCGCCGGCGCGCGGAGAAGGCCATTCCTCTCGGTTTCATGCAGCCCCCTGAATCGGTCGCAGCCGCATTCATCTTTCTCTGCTCCCCTGCCTCCGATTACATGACGGGCGCAACGCTGATGGTGGACGGAGGGTGCAGCCTCTACCCGATGGACTAGTTTCTAAAGTCGCTGGCATGTGCGAGCCGCGAAGTTAGCACCTGCTTCGGCAACGAGACCGAGCCGGGGCGTTCTCGCGAGTCGGTAGGTGTACAGTTCGAATTTTCTTGTGTGACCTTCCAAGAAGGCGACTCGGGCCGAATGCATTGTGGATAAGGGGCTATTGCTGGCTACTGCTGGCTAGTGTTGGCTATGGGGCGGGCGGCCTCCGGCGGCCTCCGCCCGGGACAACAGACATTTTGTCGCTATACCTCTGAAATCTGACATCTGCCGGCAACTTTGGACTATTTGACCGGCTCGCCCGCCCCTACGCCGCAAGCTTGTGGAACACGGCATGGGCGGGTTGTGGCGTGCCTTGGGCAACTCCCGCTTTGCCCGAATCCCATATCCCCATCCCTGGCTCTGCCCCTGACGTCTGGCACCTGATACCTGACACCTTTCCCCCAGCCCCGAGTCGCGTATCCCGTGCCCCGTAACCCGTGTCCCGTGCCTGACGGTAGACGAAAACGATCTTGCCGGGCGCGGGGACGGCGTCGCGGTCGGGGCGGAGGCCGCAGGCGTTCACCAGGTGGTCAATCACTTGATCGGCGGCGGAGGTGGTAAAGGCTTCGCGATAAATCAATCCATCGCCCAGATCGGCCGCCAGATGCCGCCGAAAAAACGGCCCCCGCGCGTCTTTGGCTGTGCCTATGCACCAGTCGCTATTCGCCCCGCCAGATTTACGAATGTGGCGTTCGATTTCTTCAATCATCTCCGTGTGGTTGATCGCCATAATCGCACCTCCTGTCCACCAAAACCTGGCACTTTTAACCTGTCCCCTGTCCTTCTACCTGTCACTCGCCCCTCGTCACTTGTCATTGGCCTCTTTTCATCGCCATTATGTCCAGAAGCAAGAAGGCGCGGAAATTATGTCCATGTCCTCCCGAACGCCATGCTCAGTTATTCCGCTTATCACTTGTTACTACTCTTCTTCATTTTATTCGCTGCGATCACCCCCGCACCCACGCTTGCCAGGCTACTTGCCTGCCAGGGGGTCTTGAATGAGTGGAGACCCACTATCGCTCATGAAACCGCGCGGCGGACGGAACGATCTCCGACACCGGCATGAAACCTGAAGTCGCCGGAAAAACGGGGAAACGTGGTCCCTGTCCCCGCTCCCGGACTTGTACCTATCATGGATGTCCCTGCCTCCCTGACATCCAATTACGGCTTTCGTGTTTTTGCCATGCCGATGCGATAGAGCCCTGCCAGCCTATACGTCCAGGTCGCAATCAACATAAACCCTATAGCGTACCCGATGACGCGAGCGTGGCCGTACAGCAGGTAATGACTCGTGAAGCCGGGAAACAGGAACAGCAAGGCGACGATCGACAGAAACAAACTCCACGTGGCGATGAGGACACGCCGGAACATGCTAGTCCTTCTCCTTCCATTTACGGTATCCGTCCTGTAGACCCATTGCGGGGAGGTCAGGGATGTGCTCGGGGCAGCGCGTGAAGGAAGGTTAGGATGTGGGAGCTAGTTGCTGGGCCGTCTTCCACTGGTCGGGAAGTAATTCGGCAAGGCGGCTTTGGGGATGGCTGCTGATGCGTCCGAAGAGGTCGCGGAGGTAGGCAAACGGGTCCATGCCGAGGCGCTTGCAGGTGGCGATCAGGCTGGTCAAGAGGGCGGCGGTTTGTCCCCCGTTGTCGCTGCCATAAAACATCCAATTCTTTCGGCCCACCGCGATTCCACGCAGGCTGCGCTCGGCGCCATTGTTATCGATCTCCAGATCGCCGTCCTCTGAGTAGCGAGTCAAAGCTTTCCAGTTCGACAACGTGTAGGCAATGGCTTGTCCCTCCGGACTCTTGGGCAACACTTGGGGCTGTTCTCGTTCCAGGTAAGCGCGGATGTCGTTCAAGATGGGTTTCGACTGGGCTTGGCGCAGCAGCCGGCGCGCCTCTCCGCGCAGCTTCTGCTCGCGCGCTTCCCGCTCCACATCGTAGAGCAGGCGAACGTAAGCCAGTATGACCGTGGTGCGTACCAAGTCCGAGGACTGCGCCTCGAAAAACTTCCGCCTCGAATGCGCCCAGCATGCCACCTCGACAATCTCGCGGTCGCCGTCCTGATACAACTGGTCATAGCCCGAGTAGGCGTGGGCTTGCAGGTAGCCGTGAAACGGTTGCAGGAAGTTGTCCGGCCCGTCCCGACTGCGGTTGGGCGTGTAGTCGTAAACGATGTAGGGATGCTCGGCATCGCCTACGTAGGTCCAGATCCGCCCCGTGCGCGTGCGCGGCAGCTCCGGATCCAGCACGGGTACGGGAGTGTCGTCGGTTTGCACCACCTTGGAACGCAAGACGCGCTGTTTCATCTCCTCGCATAACGGCCGGACCAGTTCCGCGCACTGCCGCATCCAGCCGCTCAGCGTCTGGCGAGACAATTCCACCCCGTGCCGCTCGAAGATCGATTCCTGCCGGTGCAGGGGAAGATGATCCCCGTATTTACTGACCGCCACCTGCGCCAGCAGCCCGGGCCCGGCGAGGCCCTTCTCGATCGGCTGCATGGGCTTCGGTGCTGTGACCACCCTGCACCCCTGCGCGCAGGCGTATTTCTGGCAGGCTTCCTCGATCACCTCTAATGAGGCGGGCACGTACTCCAGGCGTTCGCTGACCTCTTCGCCGATAGGACGGAGGTCTCCTTGGCACTGCGGGCACTGCCGTTCCTGCTCTCCCAGATCGTAGACCACCCGCCGCCGCTCCAGGGTCGGTGGCAGACGCTGTCGCCCATGGCCTGAACGCGGGGTCGAGCGGTTCTTGGACTTCTCGGAGGCAGGCGGGGTCTGCGGCTGGGCGCTGAGGATCGTCACCGCAAAGAGGAACAACTGGTGCTCGCTGACCCGCTCGCGCCGCGCTCCGTAGCGCGCCCGCAGCAACTGTTCCAGGAGGTGTTGGACCTGCCGGAGCCGCTGCTCCTGGCTGTCCCGCTCCGCCAGCAGGCCCACCACCATCTGCTGCAAAACCTTGGGGTCTTCCGGCAGTCGCTGGCGATCAATCTCCACGGTGGTGTTTCTCCTCCGCCCGCTCGGCCCGCTCCCGTTCCACGGCCAGACCCACCCACTCGTTCATCAGCTCCCGCAGCCGCTTGTAGTTGGCCACTTTCTGACGCATCTCCTCCACCTGTTCGGGGCGCAGGAAACGCGTGCTGCTCTTGCCCTGCCAGGTGTAGCTCAACTGGTAATAAGGCCCGTGCTTCTGCGGCTTCTTGGAGTCTTTGCAGCGGCAGCCCGGGTTGCCGCAGACGTTGTACTGCTCGCTGATACTGCCGGGATGGAGCGGCCCCAGCGCCAGGAGTTGCTGCTGGAGTTGGGCAATGCGCCGTTGAATCCGAGTCACATTCATCATGCCGATAGTCATATAATGGCTATCGGTATTTGTCAAGAGAAAAGTGTAGTTCTCCACACAAAAAAGAAACACTTCTTCACGAGGCGCTCGCCTCCTCGCCGGCTTTTTCGGCCTCTTCCGGCTTCATCGCCGCCGACAGGCTGTAGCGCTTCCGCCTCTTCCCTTGGCGCAGATCGATTCCCTCCAGCAGCACCGCCAGCTCCCAGGCCGCTAACTCCTTCCGCCCGGTCTCGGCAAACGGAAACTGAAACGTCCCCACCTCCAGCCGCTTGTACCAGATCGCCCACCCGTCCCGATCCCAATACAGAATCTTGACCCGGTCGCTGCGCCGGTTGCAGTACACCAGCAGGTGGCCCGAGAAGGCATTGCACTGGATGACGTGCTCGGCCAGCATCGACAGCCCATCGAAGGAGCGGCGCATGTCGCACGGCACCGTGCACAGGTAAACCTTGATCGCCGCCGGAAAACTCAACATCGGGGTGGCTCCAAGGCCGCCAGCACGACTCGCAAGGTCGCTTCATCCACGCCTCGGCGAATGCGCAGTCGACGTCCGCCTCCCAACACCAACTCGATCCCGGCGTCCGTCGCCCCAGCTTCGTCACTCACCAGGGCAAAACTCGCCACGCCCCCCTGCCCGCCGGTCCGGCGCCGCACTCCTTCCCCACGGCCCGCCTTCAGTCGCCGCTGCCACCAGTAGAACTGACTCTCCTTCAGCCGGCGCTGTCGGCAGAACTCGCGAATCGATATCCCGCTCCGCACCGCTTCCGGAATGATCTTCTGCCAGTAACGCTCCTTCTCCACATCGCGGTTCTGACTGCCCATCCCACACCTCCGCCTTTAATTTACACATCGGTACTGCGTGCATATTTAGGTTGGGAAGTATCAGGCGGGAGCTTTAGCCGCGAAAGATGGGTTCACAGGACGGATACGT
>JBEKNU010000263.1:0-10794 GCA_049522495.1 Terriglobia bacterium | reverse complement strand
GCGCGCTGACCTTCCCGTGATCCAGGAAGTTCGCGGTGACGGGCTGATGATGGGCGTCGAATTGATGATGTCAGGAAAGTCCGTCGTTCGGCAGGCGCTCGAAGCCGGTTTATTGCTGAATTGCACGCAGGAGAAAGTGCTGCGTTTCCTGCCACCGTTGATTATCGAAAAGCAGCACGTGGACGAAGCAATCGGGATTTTAAGGCCGATCCTGGCGGCGCTTGAACCGGCAGCGGCGATGAAGGGGGTACACGCATAATGGCGGTGATGACGATGACGACAACGATCAAGAAACCGGAAACTTTGAGTGTTCGGGATCTCCTGGCTGACCCGGATCTGGCCCACGATGACTTGAGGCTCCTGTTCGATCTTTCCGAGCGGATCAAGGCAGCGCCCGGAGACTTCGCCCAGGCGTTGCGCGGCAAGCAACTGGCGATGATCTTTGAGAAGCCCTCGCTGCGCACCCGCACCACCTTTGAAGTCGGTATGACCAGTATGGGTGGTTTTGCCGTTTACCTGGAACACACCAAGCCCCGATTGGGCGAGCGCGAAGCCATCAAGGACATCGCCCGCAACCTCGAGCGTTGGGTGCATGGCATCGTGGCCCGAACCTTCGCGCACGAATCGGTTCTGGAGTTGGCCGCCAACGCCACCATCCCCGTGATCAATGCGTTGACCGACCTCTACCACCCTTGCCAGGCGCTGGCGGATTACTTTACCCTGCACGAAAAGTTCGATGACCTGAAGGGATTGAAGCTGGCCTTCGTCGGCGACGGCAACAACGTGTGCCACTCGCTGATGATTCTGGGAGCAAAGCTCGGAGTGTCGGTTCGCGTCGCCACGCCGCCCGGTTACGAGCCCAAGGCGGAGGTGCTGGAAACGGCGCGCGCCATCGCGGCCGAAACCGGCTCGACCGTCGAGGCGTTCCATGATCCGATTCAAGCGGTGGCGGGGGCGCACGCAGTTTATACTGATGTTTGGACCAGTATGGGCCAGGAATACGCCGCGCATTTGCGAAATCAGGTCTTTGCACCTTACCGCGTGACCAAGGACCTGATGGCGGTTGCCGACCGCGGCGCCGTGTTTATGCACTGCCTTCCGGCGCACCGCGGCCAGGAGGTTACGGACGAGGTTATCGATTCACCCCAATCCGTGGTGTACGATCAAGCGGAGAACCGGTTGCACGCGCAAAAGGCGCTCATGCTTCTGCTAATACAGGATGTGCATGCGTAGTCAGGGGCTGGGGACTAGGGGCTGGGTGCTGGGGGAAAGCCGAGTCCTAGAACCCAGCCCCTAGCACCCAGTCCCCGGAACGAGGTAACGCTGTTGACGATCCGCAAAGCCAAGCTGACTGATGTGCCTGACATCCACCGGCTGATTAACCACTATGCCGAGCAGCGTATCATGCTGCCGCGCACGTTGACCGACCTTTACGAAAACGTGTGGGAATTCACGGTGGTGGCTGAGGAAGAGGGCAAGCTGGTGGGCTGCGGCGCGCTGAAGCTTTACAGCCAGGAAGTCGCGGAAATCCGCTCCCTGTGCGTGGATGAAACGCTGAAGTCCAAGGGCATCGGGCGGCAGGTGATGGATGAACTTCTTAACGAGGCCGAAGACTTTGGCCTGAAGACCGTCTTCGCCCTTACTGTCGCGCCCACATTTTTTGAGAAACTGGGATTTCACGAAGTTCCCCGGGAGAGATTCCCCACCAAGGTCTGGCGGGATTGCCTGCGTTGCGAACGATACACTTGTTGCAACGAGAAGGCGGTGACCCTGGAACTCGCTGACCGGCCGACAAAGCTGGGAGAGTCCGCAACCGAAGCGGCGGAAGTCACGAGCTGAACGGATCCCGTATTATGCCTTGGACCCTACCGTAAACACCTGTAAAGGCTTGTCAATCCCTTTCACGGCAACGGGGGGAAGCGCCCGTCCGCCCTCGTGATTTTGCTCGTTGGGTGTATCATCAAGTTTGGGCCGCAACCCCGTGGCTTTGCGGGATCGCCACGGAAATGGCGGCTGACATCGGCGGACGGGCGCACACCATCGTGAATCCACGCATTTTGGCTATTGATTTCGGCACCAAGCGCATGGGCCTGGCGGTGTCCGACGCGCTAGGGATGACTGCCCAAGGTCTGACTACGCTCGAACGGACTCGTATCGCCGACGATTTGGAGCGGCTGCATTCGCTTGTGGAAGAATATTCAGTCGGGCGGGTGCTGGTGGGAAACCCCATTGGTCACAGCGGCGCCGAAACGGCCATGTCACAACGTGTCGCCGTGTTTGTGGAGAAACTTCGCCGGCGCTTGCCTTGCCCGGTGGAATTGCGCGACGAGCGCCTGACGAGTGTCGAGGCGAATCGAACCCTGCGGGAAGCGGGGTTGAGTATCGGCAAACGCCAGCGCGCCGTGGACCGCGTGGCGGCGGTGCTGCTCCTGCAAAGCTATCTGGATTACCTCGAAAACGAGCGCAGCCGTGGAAGTGGGCCGGAAGGATGAAGCGCAAATTCGCAGTGATGGTCGTGGCGCTGTGCCTGGGTGGGGCGGGCTGGATGGTGTGGGACCTCTACAGGCCGTTCCCCGGTTTCGCGGGCCGTGAAATGCTGGAAATTGCTCCCGGCACAGGCGCCCCTGCGATCGCGGACCTTCTTGTGGCCCGGGGCGTGCTCGCCCATAAGTGGCCTTTCCTCGCCCGATACGGGATTGGACGCACTCGCCATCGGTTGAAGGCGGGGGAATACCTCTTCGACCGGCCCTTGCGCCCCATTGACGTTTACCGGAAATTGATCTCGGGGGATGTGTTTCTCTATTCGGTGGTGATTCCCGAGGGTTCAGACCGGTTCGATATCGCGCGCATTCTCGCGGAGCGCATGGCCATTGACCCCGACGATTTTCTGCGCCGCACGGAGCAAACCTCGCTCCTCTCCGACTTGGATCCTGCGGCTCCATCGCTCGAGTGTTACCTCTTTCCCGATACTTATCGATTCCCACGCCGAGTAACGGCGGACACGGTCATTGCCACCATGATCGCTCGCTTCCGGCATGTGCTGCAGACGAAGCTTCATGACGAGATGGTTTCCGGCTGGGGGAACCTGCACGCCGTGGTCACCTTGGCCTCGCTGGTGGAGAAGGAGACTCCCGACCCCGCGGATCGGCCGGTGGTGGCCGGAGTCTTCGCGCGCCGGCTCGAAAAAGGCATGCTGCTCCAGTGCGATCCCACGGTGACGTACGCCGCGCGACTTGATAACCGTCCGACCACGGTCATCCACGTGAGCGACCTGAACTTTGATTCGCCCTTTAATACTTATCGCCACGCCGGCTTGCCACCCGGGCCGATTGCCAATCCGGGAGAAAGCTCGCTGCGCGCCGCCTTCCACCCGGCAAGCGGCGACGCGCTTTATTTCGTGAGTAATAATCACGGCGGCCACGTTTTTTCCCGGACCCTTGCCGAACACCAGCGCAACGTGGCACGGTATAGAAAGGAGTCAGGAGTCAGGAGTCAGAAGTCAGCAGGAAAGAAGGAGCAGACGGCATACAGTAGACAGTAGGCAGGGGGTAGCGTTCAACGCCGTTACCCGGCATCCCGAAGGCTATCGGCCGCATTCCAGCTCCTGACTTCCGATTCCCGACTCCTGAATTAAAAGTGTCTCCCAAGGCGAGCAAAAAGCAGATCCTGCTTGATTTCTTCCGGGCACGGGACCGGCAACCCATCGAAGTGGGAGATCTGCACGCTGCCCGCAACGAACTTCGACGCCACCTCGGCCCCGGCGACCGAACTTCGCTCGGATACATTGCCGCGATCCTGCGAGAGGCCAGATACGAGGTCCAGTATGAGGACCGCTACTCGGATCCGGTCATACCGGAGCCCTATGCACAACGGCTGAAGGGCGTGTTGAAATTTCGCGACCTGGCCATCGCCGAACAGTCCTTGCTGCGACTCGATGCGATTTATCGCGAGTATCAGAGCGCCGCCGATCAGGTCGGCATAAAATGGGTCCTTGCGCTCGTGAAAAAGGGCAAGCTGCGCGCCCAGAGCCTCGCCGCAAACAACCGCGTTCAACCCCCGAAGCGCCGGGAAAAGCAGGAAATCGCGCGCTGGTTCCAGGTGTGGTTGGAGACACCCGACCTTTTCGCAGATTGGCTGGCGCTGCGAAAATCTTCGGACGAATTCCACCAACTTTTCGGAGTTGGCGACACCGCGGGAGAATAAGCTCTCTCTCTGCAAACCCAAAAGTTTCCATTTCAACTTTTCCCGCCGTTCCAGTAAAATGACCACTATGCCTGCAAAAGAGAAGATCATTGTGGCGCTTGACGTACCGAGCGCAGAGGCCGCACTGCAAGTTGCGCAGAAGCTCCATGGCCACGTGGGGATGTTCAAGGTGGGCTCGGAAGTCTTCACGGCGGAGGGCCCATTGGTGGCGCGGGATCTGGTGGCCACGGGTGAGCGAGTCTTTCTCGATCTTAAGTTCCACGACATTCCTAACACCGTCCGCGCCGCCGCGTACCAGGCGGGAATGCTGGGGGCAAGCTTGCTGACGGTCCACGCTTCCGGCGGGCGCAAAATGCTGGAAGCCGCCGTGGACGGTGTCCGTGCTGCCGCGCAGGCCAAAGGCGTGGCGCGGCCGACGCGAGTTCTTGCGGTCACGGCCCTGACCAGCCTCGGCGCGGAGGACTTGGCGGAAGTGGGATTGCAAGGCTCCCCGGAAGAAATCGTGGTTCGGCTGGCGAGGCTTGCCCAGGCCGCCGGCGCCGGCGGCGTTGTAGCGTCTCCGCGTGAAATTGCCGTCATTCGGCAAGCGTGTGGCCATAGCTTTCTGATTGTCACCCCCGGCATTCGGCCGGCGACGGGCGCGAGTGATGACCAGGCGCGCACCGCCACCCCCGCGAGCGCCATCCGCGCAGGAGCAGACTATCTGGTCATCGGACGGCCCATCACCGGCGCGGCAGACCCAGCCGCCGCGGCCGACGCCATCGCGGCGGAGATGGAGAATGCCGTCACACTTCAAATGTCCCAGGTCCAAAAATCATGACGGAAAACGAGACGCTCGCCGTCTTTCGCAAGCATTCGGCTCTCTTGGAAGGACACTTCATTCTTTCTTCGGGCCTCCACAGCGACCGCTACGTGCAATGTGCGTTGGTGCTGCAACATCCGCGCGTGGCGGAGCAGCTATGTTCGCAATTGGCCGACCAAATGCGTCACTTGGGGGCAGCCGTCGTGGCCGCGCCGGCGCTGGGGGGAGTCCTGGTAGCGCACGAAGTGGCTCGCGCCCTCGGTGTGCGCGCCCTCTTCACCGAGCGGCAAGAAGGCGCCATGACGCTGCGGCGCGGCTTCAGTTTGAACCCTGGCGAACCCACCCTGGTGGTGGAAGACGTGATCACCACGGGACTTTCCACCCGCGAAACGATTCAGTGCGTGCAAGAGGCCGGCGGCAAGGTGATGGGCGCGGGCGCCCTCATCGACCGCAGCGGCGGCGCTGCCGACCTGGGTCTTCCCAAGGTTGCGCTGATCACCCTCAAGATCCAGAACTACAATCCCGCCGATTGCCCGCTTTGCCGGGCAGGAATTCCCGCCGTAAAACCCGGGAGCCGTACGAGGAAATAATCCGGTCACCGGATCACCCCATCGATGGCTCGAGTATCGGCGGCTCTCCGACGGGAGGAGGCGGCGGAGTTTCCGGCGGAGGCGGGAACACCACTGCGCCCAGCGCCGGGTAGCGCGAGCCCATAAAGTGCAGCACGTAAGACTGGAAAAAGACCATGGCCGGCGTACTGATGAACGCAACTATGTAGATAATGCCAGCAAGAATAATGCCACAAATTATAACCAAGGCGCTGATCGTGGCGACGTTCAACGTGAGCCCCAGCCCTTTACCGGCAAAGAAGACAATGACTGCCGCAATTCCCAAGGGGATGAGCAGAACAAGTAAGGTCAGGAATGTGATGATACCGAAGATGATGGCGCTACCTATGGCCAAAACAATCTTCATCAGCACGTAGCCGGTGAACGCCAGCTTCTCCGCGGCCAGCATGGGGAGCAGGCGCCGCCAGGCGTCCATCACTCCCACTTTTTCCATCGCCATGATGGGCACGCAGAAGTCCTTGGCGAAGAGGGCCACGACCGCGCTCAAGACGAAGAACGCGAGCAGGATGAAGAAAAGCGCGGCGCCGCCCAGAATCAGCGCGGCGAGGTGTTCACGCGGATGGTGGAACAAGCCGGCGCGCCAGGCGATGAGCAGCGGCGCCCCGATGATCAGGCATGACCCGACCGCGGTTGCCACAAAGATGGCGAGGCACCAATAAAAATAGCTTCGGCCGCAGGGCTCCCATCGCCCCCAACTCCCCTTCAGTTCGCAGCGATCATAGAGAACCGAATCAAAAAGCACGAAGCGATACACCGAGGCCACATAAACCCACAGGAAAATGAACAAGAACAGCAGGGCAACGCCGGCAAGAACCCAGGGCAGCCAGGGGAGAATCTTGTCCCAATCGATATTGGGGATAGCGAGCAAACCTTTGCCGCTTCTTGTCCGCCCGGCGGGTAAATTGAAGTTTCCCGAAGGCCCGCCGCCCCCGCCGGCGAAATCACCGAGGATCAGGCAGACCAGGGCCAAGCGCGCCCAGCGTTGGAATCGAAAGGGCGCGAAGAGCTGATGCGTTGTCTGGGCAAATGCCGGACCAATGCAATCGACAGCGGATAAGGGTTTGGGCATCGTGCTACCGCCTTTGGGGCTCTCTTCCTCTACCTTCCCACGGCCATCCACAGGTCTGTTGCCTGGGAAGATAACGTTTCACCGGGCGCCAGTCAAGGGGCTCGGCGCGAAGGGTGTTGGGGGCGGCGGTCAGGAACGGTTTCATTCGCCACGCCCCGCGCGCTGCTGCTGAATGTATCTGCCGACGTTTTCGATGGTGCCAACCCAGACTCCGTTGGCCGGATCCTGCATATACTTGCAGAGCGCCACCAGAGCGGCCGCGTCCGTAGTCTGAAAGCCCTTGGCAATGGCTTGAGGAGGGGGAGCGGACACCGATTGCTTCCCCCCGGCCATCGCGAAGGGCAGAGATAACAGCACGGCAATGAGTGCACACCCTAAACATCTGAAATTGCTTGTCTGCGCCTCCCAGCATTTCGCCTTGCGCCTTTCGTCCAATCATTCCGCCCACCCAAGATCTTCGAGAATTGCCGCCGAACCGCCAGCAGGAGTTCCCGTGCTGGACCGCCTCACGGTGTAGGAGGCCCTTCGGAAAGAGGGCCAAGGGTTATAAGCGCGGCGCGAGGGGGCGGTCGACCCACCAACCGGTGGCGGTCCAGCCAATAGGCCCAGACGACGAACAGCCACAGACCAAGAGCCGAATAGGCAATGGCCTTCTCGCTGGGCGGTGGTGGGCCGAAAAGGTTGATGAGGTAAATCAGGAACAGCAAGGCGATAAAGGATCGGAAGGCATAAATCCCGATGCGGTCCCGGGGTCGAGTGGCCCTCCGATAAAGGATCGCCCCAAGCGCGAAGATCGCAGTTTCCACGAGGAAAGTCCACACGCGGGAGTTCCAGAGGCCCAAGCCGACGTACGTCGAGCTGCCGGGGTAAAGCGGCAGGTCGGGCCGGTGGCTGAGCGCGTCGAGCAGCCAGTGACTCATCAAAACGAACCACAGGCAGACTGCTCCCCGGGAGTCGTGTTTAACTACTTTATAAATACCCGCAAAAAGGCAAGCCCAGCCGAGATCGGCGAGGAGGCTGTGGGATAGAGGGTAAGAGAAAAAATCCAGGGGAGTAACCGCCGTCGCGCCCGGCGCAATGATGACCCGCTCGACGCCCAGCAGAAGGAAAAGCGGCCAGAGCAGGTCCACGAACTGCGCCGCCATCACCAGCGTTCCCAGGGAGGTGCGCGGCGCAACCCTTTTCGCCGCCAGGGCGACTCCGTAATGCCCAATGAACACAAAAACTCCCTAGTTCAGTGACGAGTGAAGAGTGACAAGTGACAAGCAAGCACGAAACTCCAGTGACAAGTGAAGAGTGCAGAGTGGCAAGCAAAGTCAAGTGGCTTGGCTGGTTTTTGCTCGTCACTCGTCACTTGTCACTCGTCACTGCATTTGAACTCGCGCTTGAGCTTCTCCGATTTCTCGGCCACCGTACGCGCCAATTGCTCCTTGTGTTCGACGAGCCTTTGCGCAGTGACGGGGTCCGAGGTGGCGATGATTTGCGCGGCGAAGATGGCGGCGTTAATGGCGCCGGGCTTGCCGATCGCCGTGCAGGCCACCGGCACGCCGCCCGGCATCTGGACCGTGGACAGCAGGGCATCGAGTCCGGCAAGCGTAGTGGTGGCCATGGGGACGCCAATCACCGGCAGGATGGTTTCCGCCGCGATCACTCCGGCCAGGTGCGAAGCCCCTCCCGCCCCCACGATGATTGCTTTCAGGCCGCGCTGCACCGCTGTGCGCGCATACTCGGAGGTGCGCCCCGGCGACCGATGGGCGGAAGTGATTTCAATTTCAAAAGGTATTTGGAACTTCTTCAAGGTACCGGCGGACTCGGCCATGACGGGCAGGTCCGTGTCACTGCCCATGACGATGCCAACCAAAGGCTTCTCAGGCATTGCTTCTTTCCTCCCTGGGGAATGGGGAACCCTGGATGAACCCGGCGCTATTTGCGCGAAGACGGGCGCTCTCCCTTGGGGACGCGGCCTCGTTTGGGCGCCGGGATGCTCGGAATGCCTCGCAACGCCTTCGCCCCGATGTCTTTCCGGTAGTGCATTCCTTCAAACTGCAGCTTGCCAACCCCCGCATAGGCGCGCTGGATGGCGGAGGGCAAATCGGTGGCAACGGCGGTCACTCCCATGACGCGTCCCCCGGCGGTGAGCAATTGATGATCCTGCATGCGTGTTCCGGCATGGAAAATCTTAACGCCCCCGAATGCTTCGGCCGCTTCATAACCGGTGATCGGCTTGTCGACCTCCGGCTTTGCCGGATAGCCCCTGGACGCGAGCACCACACAGACGGCGGGATTGGGGCTCCAATGAACATCCAACGTTGACAGTTGGCCCTGGCGCGAGGTCACCAACAGGTCCGCGAGGTCGGAGCGCAAGCGCATCAAAATCGGCTGGGTTTCGGGGTCGCCCAGGCGGACGTTGTACTCCAGCAGCATGGGGCCTGCCAGCGTCATCATCAGCCCGAAATACAAGAAGCCTCGGTAGGGAGACCCTTCCATCTCCATGCCTGCCAGCGTAGGAGCGACGATGGAGCGCAGAATTTCGTCGTGCATCGATTCGCTCAAAAGGGAATCATCGCTGTACGCGCCCATGCCTCCGGTGTTGGGGCCCTGGTCACCATCCAGCAACGCCTTGTGATCCTGGGTCGGAACCAGGGGGAGAATACCGCGTCCATCGGTGAGCACGATGAAGGACGTTTCTTCGCCCATCAGAAATTCTTCGATCACCACCCGGTCGCCCGCGCTTCCCAAGGTCTTGCGGCGCATGAAGTCTTCGAGGGCCTGCTCCGCCTCCGCGCGGTCATGGGCAACCACCACCCCCTTGCCCGCCGCCAATCCATCCGCCTTCACGGCCACCGGGAGCGGGAATCGCGCCAGAGCTTTGACGGCCTCCTCGAAGCTTTCCGCTACCGCGAACTGCGCGGTGGGAATGCCATGCCGCGCCATGAATTCCTTGGCAAAGATCTTGCTTCCCTCCAGACGCGCCGCCGCCTTGCTGGGGCCGATAATGTTCAACCCCTCCTTCTCGAATTCATCCACGACGCCGGCGACCAGGGGCGCTTCCGGACCGACAATGGTCAGGTCCGCGTGCAGTTCCTTCGCCAGCTCCACCATGGCTTTGGTTTGTGAAAGGTCGACCGGAAGACACTCCGCTTCCTGCGCGATGCCGGCATTTCCGGGGGCACAATACAACTGCTCCATTTGCTGGCTTTCATGCAGTTTCCAAGCCAGCGCGTGTTCCCGACCACCGGACCCGAGCACGAGTATCTTCATAAGATGGCGTACACTATTCGCATTGGCCTGAGTTTGTCAATCGGTTAGATGTGAATTTTTGGCGTACGGCTGCCAAGCCCTTAAATTTGCCCCCTGAGGCGTCTGTGCGACAACCGTAGCACGACCATCTTGGCCGTGATCGACACGGGCAAGAGAACATGTGAAAAAATCGATTTTGGGCATGTTATTCACAATGTAACTCTTTGAAAACGCATAATGGCAAAGTCGGCAAGGTCGATTTTTTCACACGTTCAGATGCCCGTGCTACGTCTGGCGCAAGCGTCGCTACAACTGCGAATCGCGGGTTGTCACACAGAGCGGCCTGTGGGCGGCGGTCTCCGGCCGCCGTTCGGCGCTCAGAGAGCGCCGCTACAATCTCCGTCTAGCGATCCATGATGGATCCATGGCCCTACCGATTCCGCCGAGCCCTTTCCCATGTCAAATGGCATCTCAGCGTCCGCGATTGCAAACGTGCTCCCGGCGCATGAAGCCTGCCCAATCGGCCCACGCGCGCCTTCTACTTTCATCTTCGACATCCCGTCCAACCTCTTTGTTCGATATACTTCCGTCTTCGCTCCGATTTATCGCGCAACTTGTGCATTTTCGGCCGAAAGGTCGGCTCGATTGTTGTCGATTATGGCGCAGTTGGTGCATTTTCCTGTAAAAGGCCTTGTTTTTCGCTGGACATTTCGTCATCGTCGCCTTTGCTTTCATGCACATCCCCGGTGGTTCCTTCATTTCTAACATCTCTAAGGGCCAGCCCCCCATTTCGGACCCTGAAAAGCATGTTGGTGAGCCGCCACAATTGGCGCAGGCTGGAATCTTCCTGC
>JBEKNU010000262.1:0-10849 GCA_049522495.1 Terriglobia bacterium | reverse complement strand
GGGGATGACCGGGGCATTGAGAGCCTGAAGGTCGTGGAGGTGGCCTGAATGGTGATCGAGGAAACTCTGCGTCTGGCGACGGACCGATTGGTCGAGCAGTTCCGTCCGCAGCGGGTGATTCTCTTCGGATCACAAGCTCGGGGAACAGCCGATGCTCGCAGCGATGTGGATTTGCTGGTGATCTGTCCGGTCCCACCGGGGCAAGGCAGCCGGCGTGCGTTGATGGTGGCCATGGACCGAGCCCTTCGTGGGGTGGAGTTGGCCACGGACGTGATCATCCTTACGCCCGAAGAGTTTGAGCGCGACCGCCTGATCCCCGGTACCGTGGCGCGCCCGGCTTGGCGGGAGGGGAGAGTGCTCTATGAAGCTCCCTGAAGATCCCACAGTCAGAACATTTCGCCACCGCGACACCGCGGCTGCGCCGCCAGCCCCCGGAAGCCAGGACTACAAACATGGATCGACAGGATTGACAGGATGTTTCGTCCGGCCGCTTAATCCCCCACTAATGGGAATAAATCCTCGAATTTGGTGGTGCCGGTAGGCGCATTTTCCAGATGCGGCGCTAATCAGGGGAGTCCGGATTCTCCTTTCCTTGTTTTTATCCTATACATCCTGTCCATCGATGTGAACCTTGAGCTGGCCCGTCTCCCGCACGGAAACGCCGAGGGTTGCTCTGCGCAAGCCAGCGAAGGTGCCGGAAAGGTCGAAATCCGGGAAAACCCCTGGCAACAGGAAGGAAGCAGGCGATTTGTCGCTCCGCTAGGGGAACGTGTCAGCACGAAGATTGAAATATATCCCCTATAAGTTATTGAAAATAAACCAGGAGGAAGGGAATAACGGATAACATATTGAAAATACAAGGGTTATTTGATCGTGGTTCAGGCATTCTCAGGCAACATCGGGCATTAGTGGAATATCCACAATGGGGGAACGAGATAATCCAGCGCCCCGTCCGAAAATCGCCAATCGACAATCAGCAATCGAAAATTGAAAATCGAGACTAGCAAATTACCCATCACCAATCGTCAATCCAAAATCGTCAATCGAAAATCGAAGCTTCCCAGCTATAATGGCCCACTGACCCACTGCCCTATCGTTGAGGCCAAGATGCCGATCCACAGCATTTATACCCTTTCCCAAGATGACCCCGAGGCGCGCAATTGGTTGAGCTTCTTCCGCCGGCGCGGGCACACTCGCCTGACCAACGTGCGGATTGAACGAGTTGTTTGGCTGGAAGGGTCCTTCGACATGCAACGGCTGATGCCCCTTTTCGTTAACCCGCTCTACCAGGTGGCGGCGGAAGCGTCGCAGCTCGACGCTCATCAAGGGCCCATTGTGGAAATTGCTTATCGCCCCGCCGTCACCGATCCGGAGACGCCCTCCATCCTCGCCGGCGCGCATGCGCTGGGTGAAGACGGGTTGCAATTCGCCCGCTTGAGCCGGCGATATCAATTCTGCGGGCTGGATGATGCGGAGGCCAAAAGCCTCGCCGCGCGCTTCCTCTACAACAAAATCGTGGAGAGGATTCGCGAGCCTCAGGAGATTGTGACTACGCTTCAGCCGAGTGGAAAGCCTGATCCGGTTGGCACGGTTTCATTGCGCGGCCTCAGCGATGACGAGCTCGCCGCCTTGTCGCGCGAGCGCTCATGGTACGCCCCGCTTTCGCAGATGAAAGTGATTCAGGCGCACGAGCAAGAACGCGGCCGGCCTTACACGGATGCGGAGGTGGAGATTCTGGTGCAGAGTTGGAGCGATCACTGCTACCACACCACCTGGAAAAGCCTGGGCCTGCTGAAAAAACTCATGGCCGCCACCCGCGAAATCAATCATCCCCTGGTGGTTTCCTCCTTCACCGACAACGCCGGCGGTATGGATTTTGTGGACGATTGGGTGGTGACCATCAAAGGCGAGACGCACAATTTCCCCAGCTCCATCGCGCCCTTTGGGGGCATCGCCACCAAACATGGCGGAGTGATTCGCGACACCCTGGGATTTGGCAAGGGCGCGTATCCCATCGGGGGCACGACCGTCATGGGCACCATGGACCCGCGCTTGCCCGAAAATGAGGTGCCGGCGGGCGCGCTCCATCCGGAATTGATTGTGTCGGAGTCGATTCGCGCCACGGCGTATTACATGAACCCCATGGGCATTCCCATGATGCACCCCATCTACCGGTGCCATCCGGGCTATGCCAAGTGCTTTGCGCTGGGCCATTCGCTGGGCCTGCTTCCGAAGAAGTATGCGCACAAGGACCCACCCCAACCGGGTGACATTGCCGTGTTGTTTGGCGGCGCCACCGGCCGCGACGGCGTCCACGGCGCCACCGCCAGTTCCGCCGCCATGACCGGCGAAACCTTGGAAAAAGAATCTGCCGCCGTCCAGATCGGCCACCCCATCACCGAGCGGCGGTTCACCACGGCCATTCCCATTTTGCGCGACCGCGAATGTATCCGCTCGATTACCGACCTCGGCGCGGGCGGCATCTCTTGCGCCGTCGGCGAAATGGGCGCCGACACGGGCGTCGAAATCGACCTGGACGCCGTGCCGCTGAAAGACCAGAGCCTGACCGCGTGGGAAATTCTCCTCTCCGAATCGCAGGAGCGGATGTTGATGGCCGTGCCGCCGGAGAAGCTGGAGGAAGCCCAGGCGATTTTGCGCCGCTTCGAGGTGGCCTCCTGCGTCCTCGGGCGCTTCACTCATACGGGCCGCTTGCAGGCGAAGTGGCGGGGCAAAGGCGTGGTTGACCTCAAAATGGACTTCTTGTGGCGTGCTTGCCCGATTGATCCCATCCCCACGGCGCCGCCGGAGCGACATCTTTTGCCTTTGAAGGTTCCCGAGCCCCAAACCCGCGACGATTGGGAGAAGGCCGTCCGCGGCGTCCTCACTCATTATCATTGCGCCGACCAAAGCTCTGCCGGCACGCGCTATGATTCCACCGTGCAGGGACGCACCGCGGTGGGACCCTACGGAACCCCCAAGGGACGCATGCCCACCAGCATCTACGTCTCCGCCCCCCTGCGCGGAAAATCCAATGGGATTATCACCGCGCTGGCATTCAATCCCTTCTATGGCGAGATCGATCCCGCCGCCATGGCGCGCCTGATGATGCTGGAAGCTATTACCAAAGCGGTGGTGGCCGGCGCCGATTACCATCAAATGGTCCTGTGCGACAACTTCTATACGCCTCGCGTGCGCCCGGAAACGGCCTTCGAGTTGGTGGAGATGGTGGAGACCATCGCCCGCCTTTCGGTTGAACTCGGCGTGCCGTTTATTTCCGGCAAGGATTCGAGCTCGGGAACCTTTGAGGCCGGGGGAAAAAGAATCGATGTGCCTCCCACCCTCGCAGTGGCCACCATGGGCCGCGTCAGCGATGTAAAGGCGATCGTCACTAAGGATTTCAAGCGGGCAGGGAATCGCCTGCTGCTATTGGGCCGCTACGATGCGGAGGCTCTGGGGGGCACGGTATACGCGGACTCCTTGAGCCAGCGCGGCAATCGCTTGTTCGACGCATATAACGCCGCTTCCATGAAGGCTCAGTGGGATTACCTGCTGGAGCTCCACGCCCGGCGCGCGTATGTCTCCGCATCGGCCATTGCAGAGGGTGGGCTCCTCCTGCGCCTGTTTGAAGCTGCCTTCGGCTCAGGGCTCGGGGCGCGGGTGGATTTTGATGGCATTCCACCGGCGCGGCGCGACGGCCTACTATTCGGCGAGTTCATCGGGTCGTGCTTGCTCGAGGTGCCGCCGGATTTCGAAGTCTCCGCACAAGTTGCCGGGATTCCCCATCAGTTTCTCGGCCATGTTACCGCCGCGCCGCGTTTGACCTTGGTAGACCACGAGACGGTGATTTGGGAAGAAGCTGTTGCGCAGTTAGCGGAGAGTTGGAGCAAGACTTTTCGTGAGGTGGTGAAATGAGCCAGGCGAGAACCGCTATCCTTTATGCCCCCGGAACAAATTGCCACGAAGAAACCGCCGCGGCGATTGAGCTGGCGGGCGGCAAAACCGAGCTGGTGCTGTTGAAGGACTTGATCGACGGCGAAAGCCGGCTCGACGATTATCAAGCGGCGGTGATTCCAGGCGGGTTCTCCTATGGCGACCATCTGGGCGCGGGAAGGATTTTTGCCACCATGCTCGTGGCCCGGCTGCGCGAGCAGTTGGTGCGCTTTCTCGACGCGAAGAAGCCTTTGCTGGGAATCTGCAATGGCTACCAGGTCCTGACCGAGGCCGGGATTCTCCCGGGCCGGACCCCCGGCCAACGCACCATGGCGCTGATTGAGAATCAATCCGCGCGCTTTGAAGATCGCAAGATCCGGCTGATTGTTTCCACGCAAAAGTGCGCGTGGACAGAGGGCTTGGATGGGCAGGTGTTGAAGATGCCTTCCGCGCACGGAGAAGGACGCCCCTTGCTCTGCGCCTCCGGCACATCATCCGAGACGCGCGCGGTTTTCTATTATGCTGACGAACACGGCCAGCCCACGATGGACTATCCGAGCAACCCGAACGGCTCCCCGGGCGCCGTTGCCGGTATTACCGATGAAAGTGGCCTCGTGCTCGGCCTGATGCCTCACCCCGAACGCGCTTCGCTTCCCGCCCAGTATTCCCAGGACGGCTTGAGGATCTTCCAAAACCTGGTCAAATGGCTGAAGCAATAAACCGGGGCGCTTCCGCTGAGTGAGAACTCAGGCGGCGGGCGGGTCAGCCCGTCGGCCGGCAAGGAGCAGGCCGATCCAGCAGCTCACCGGCCAGGTAAGCAGCCAGGACAACCAATACCAGTGCGGCCAGCCCTTGCTCCAATTGGGTATAGTCGCGGCGATGCCCATCACTTCCCCGACGATAAAGAACCAGAGCACATGCCGCCCGGCGCGGCGCGGCGCAAAGCGGGCGCACAGCCAGGCACAAAGGATCGAGACGACGACGAAAAGCGCCGTGCTGGCCATGAGAGCGTTGTTGGAGGGAATACGGCCTCTCACGAAATCGCCCGGGAAGAGGCGCGAGAGCAACGGGTCCGTTGCCAGGACAAGCACAATCGAGAGCAGGTAGCTGCCGACAACGACGGCGATGGATTTGAGCATAGGTTACGCTTCCCTATAGGGGATGATACCAGGATTTCCATTTCGGCCTTCCGGCCGCACTCCAGTTTGCAGCCGAAGATTCCAGCTACGCATCCGGCGCCGCTGGCGCCACTTCTCGGGACAGGCAGGCGACAGCTTCCATAGCCCCGAACCGGTCGTGAGTGGTCAGCACGGAGACTTCCACCCGGCGCGTATTTCCATCCGGGCCTGAGAATTCGACAGTTTTCTTCCGGGTTTCCGTCCCGGTTTCGAAGCACTCGCCGATGAGTCCCGACAAGTCAGGGATGTCGCGGAAAACCTCCCCATAACGTCGGCGCGACCAGGTGTCCACCGCAAGGACTTTACGTGCCAGGGGGTTGGAGAAAGTCACGAAACCGCCGGAATCGAAGATCATCAATCCATAGTCAATTTCGCCGGCGAGAAGTTCGAATTTGCGGGCGTTCTCTTCGGCGCGGCGCTCCGCGCCCAGGAGTTTTTCCTGGGCGGCCTTCTGCTCGGACTTCAATTCCGTAACGACGCCCTTGACGGTCGCGAGCGTGAAGGCGGCCTCGTCGTCCACGCGCAACCTGGGCGGCTTGGGTTCTTGGGGATTCAAGGTGTGGCTAAGGTACCTTTGTAGGAGGTAAGCTCCCAGGATCAGGGCGAAAATCGCCAACACGGCGCCGCCGAGAAGCAGCATCATATGCTGGGGGTTAAGGTGTGGATTCATTTTCAGCGCGCCATTCCCGACCAGCGCAGATACAAATCAAGAAGCCAATTTCCATTCAGGCAGGCGTAGATTGCGGCCATTCCCAAGAACGTCCCATACGGCCAGGCATAACCGCGGAAGCGGGAGTTTATGGCCGTCATGACGAGGGCCAGAACCGACCCCCCGAGCGAGCCCAGGAGGATTGTCATCAGGGTCAGAGGAATGCCGAGGAATGTTCCCACCATCAACATCAGCATGACGTCGCCGAAGCCCAGATACTCTTTCTGCTTGCCGCCCAACCGGTAGAAAGCCTCACCCACCGCATAGAAGAGCCCCCCCCCCACCAAAGCGCCTGCCACGGCGCCCGCTACGGAGAGGAAATAGCTTTCCAGATAGATGTCGCAGTGCAGGAGTATCCAACCGAGCGGCCGATCATCCACCGGGACAAAAAAGCTGAACACGAGCCCCAGGCAGATTCCAAGAATAGTTACGGCGTGAGGAATGCGCCGAGCGAGGAGATCCGTAAAAATGAGAACGATGAGCAACATGCCGAACAACGCGTATTTGATGAATTCCGGTCCCAGTCCGTAGGCGTGGAATGTCAAAACCAAAACCAGGGCAGTCAGCGCCTCCACCGTGGGATAAAGCGGCGAAATCGGCGCATGGCAATCGCGGCAGCGCGCGCGCAATACCAGATAACTGATCAGGGGAATGTTGTCGTACCAACGAATGGCGTGGTTGCAGCGCGGGCAATGCGAGCGGGGCAAAACAATCGACTCCCCACGCGGCAGGCGAGCAATGCAAACATTCAAAAAGCTTCCAAAAAGAAGCCCAAAAGCCCCAATGAAAATGTATACCACAGCCACGCGATGTCGCTCCAGGTTCTAAGCGCTAGGAGAGTCCGAAACTCGAAAATCGACACTCGCGAGCTAGGCGTCGAATTTCGATTTTCGAGTTTCGTCGCGAGCGCCTAGGGTAGTCCGCACGAAACCAGTTGACGATAAAGCGCCTCTGTGCGGCTGACCATTATAGCAGCAGAAAATCCCTCGGCTCGTTGGCGGCCATGGCGGCCGAACTCGATTAGTTTTGCGCGGTCGCGCGAGGCCAGAAAGATTGCATCAGCCAGCGCCTGGGGCGAACCGGGCGGAATCAGCCAGCCGGTTTCATTCTCCACTACAATTTCCGGCAGGCCGCCCACGCGCGTTGCAACCACGGGAATGCCATTCGCCATGGCCAACAATGCGGAGGATCCCAGGCCCTCAGCTTTCGATGGCATAATAAAGAGGTCGAGGCCCGGGAAAAATTTCGCAAGATCCTCGATGGGACAGAGGCGAATAATCCGCGGGACCACGGGGTTGGCGCCGTGGGACAACCAAGCCCCGGCTCTGGGTATGTCGTCGCCTGCAAGGACCAGTCCAACCTTGGGCAGCTTTCGAGAGAGTAGGTTCAGAGCCGCAAGCGCCACGTCCAGCCCCTTCTCGGGCGTCGATGCACCCAGAAACCCCAGCACAAAATTATCATCCTCGAATTGCCACGAGGTGCGCAGGCGCTGCCGCACTGTGGCGCTCGGTAACTCCGCGGGGATTTCAACGCCATCGGGTATCACGGCAATCCGCTCGCGGGGGACGCCGGCCTGGACGGAAAGGTCGCGGATGTTTTCTGATACGGCTATCACCGCGTGGCACGTGTGGCCGTACTTCAAGCGATAGGTCCAGCGGTCAGAAGGAAAAAAGGTAACGCGCCGGCTGGCGACGCGCCGGACCGGCAATCCGAGGGAAGCAAGCCAGGCAAGGGTCTGCCCGCGGCCGTCGTGCGCGTGAAGAATCTCCGGCGCCCAGGTTTGGAGCTGCCGGCGCCAGAGCAGAACCCCCAAAGCATGCCCCGGGTCAAACGCGGGCAAGGAGAAAATGCCGAAGCCTTCCCGCTGCGCCCGCTCTTCCAGGCTGCTTCCCTCCAGGCACACGATCGCCTGCTCGTGCCCGCGCTCGCGCAAGCCCTTTGCCAGCATCAGCATTTGCCGCTGACCGCCGCGCAGGCCGAGGCCGGTATCAATGTGGGTGATTCTGAGCGGCTGCAATGAAGCCGTGCGTGACAAAGTTGTTGAAGTCATGGCCAATATTGATTCTGAAGGCCCTTAGCTGGCCGCTAAGGGACGATTTTAGCGCATATTCTGGCTCGTATGTGGCCAAGATGTGGCCCGGCGTGCCGCCGGCGCGCAGGCGGTTTTCCCATCTCGCCGTGCCCGCGAGAAAACGGTGCCAGAAAAGGACAATGGGATGAGGAGAACTCAAGCCAGGCAATAGGAGACAGTACGTTATGCTGTGCTATTCTTAAAGCTGTATGAATTACATGCTTGATACAGTAATTTTTAATAAAATTCTGGATGGATATCTTCCAATTGAGAGGCTGCCGTCAGATGGCAGGTATGTTGCCACGCACGTGCAGAGGGACGAACTCTTGGCCTCAAAGGACATCACCCGAAGGTCTCAGCTTCTTGCACAATACGAACAACTATCACCAGAGCCTGCGATGACCACCTCATTCGCCTTCGATGTTTCTCGCTTCGACCAATCTAAGTGGGGTGACGGCGTAGTTTTGAAAATCCTTAAGGATGCCCTCGACAAGGCAAATGGCGGGAAAAGAAACAATACCCATGATGCTCTAATCGGGGAGACTTCCATTGCCAACGGCTTTACTTTAATAACGTGTGACCGCGATTTGGCCGAAGCCGTGAGGCAGCACGGGGGATTAGTTGTCTTCTTCAAAGTCTAACTAGCCGGTCAACCGGCTGCGCTTCGCCGACCGTAATGGAGAGTAACGCCCAATACCTTGCCCCCTCCCCGGCTGGCCGGTGAACAACCTCCAAGCAAAGTAATCGCAGAGAAGCCCCGGGTTGCCTCATTCAGCGCGGCCATCCTGGCAAGGTTTCCGCGGCGTTCTGGTTTGCAATCTGCCCACTCGGGCGCGATAATTCTGCAGCGGATGCTGCTCGCTCATCCGAGGTGCAGCCATGCAGATGATTGACTGTCCAAACTGCGGGAAACTGACTGGATTTAAGAGGTCACTAGGATTCGGCACATTTTTTATGGTTCTGCTCACCTTCGGCCTTTGGCTGCTGGTGACTCCATTTTATCCCGCGCGCTGCATCAATTGTGGCCTGATGCGCAGAACTGCCGTTGGGCAGAATGTTATCTCCTGGTTTCGACATGGCGAAACACGTTCCAAGGTTCTCATTGCTGGCGCGTTTGTATTCGTCTTGCTTTTGATATTCACTGCGCATACTCCTCCCGAGCACTCACCGTCAGGCGTCATCAACAACAGTCCCCCACCCTCGAACACGATTCCCGTAGACAGACCCTCTCCACCCACCGCCCCTCCTGACATCCAAAAAGATCCGCCTTTCCAAAACGCTCAAGTTTACGCGAGTGCCGAGCAACTCATGATTGACCGGCAAACGGGAGGAGCCGCCGCCGCTGAAAAGTATCTTGGGAAGGTCATCGAGGTGCAAGGAGTCGTTGATACCGCAAGCTCAACGGGAGACTCGCCTTCGATCTCCTTCCGTGCAACAGGCCTCTGCGCAATTCCGGGCGGAAACAGTGTTAACTGCTTTTGGATGGCGGAAAAAGAAAGAGTTGCGGTTGCGAAGTTACACCCCGGAGATACCGTCACTGTCCTCGGCAGGTTTGATGAGTCCGGAAGATACGAGATGCCGAAAGAATATGATGTTCCCGGTTGCGCGTTTTACATCAATCTACACAATTGCACTGTTAAGGGACCGAAGCAAGCTCTACCTCCGCCGGAGACAGCCGTACCTAGTGATCTAAAGGTGGCTTCGGTCCGCAAGGCTGCCGAGCAGGGAGATGCTAATGCACAGAGTGGCCTTGGCTTCATGTTCGACAAAGGTCAAGGCGTGCCGCAGGACTCTGCGCAAGCGGTCTACTGGTACCGCAAGGCCGCCGAGCAAGGCTACGCCAATGCGCAATACAACCTCGGCGTCATGTTCGAGAAAGGCGAAGGCGTGCCGCAGGACTACGCACAGGCGGTCTACTGGTACGGCAAGGCTGCCGAGCAAGGGTACGCCAATGCGGAGTGCAACCTCGGCGGGATGTACCAGAATGGCGAAGGGGTCCCCCAGGATTACGCGCAAGCAGTCTTATGGGACCGCAAAGCTGCCGATCAGGGCGTTGCCAATGCGCAGGACAGCCTCGGCAGTCGGTATCTTCTTGGTCAAGGCGTGCCGCAGCATGAAGCGCAGGCAGCGGTCTGGTACCGCAAGGCAAACGAAAAACGCGCTGCCGATGCCCAGTAGAATTTTGGGGTGTTGTAAATCTATGGCGGAGCGGCTAGCCACGCTCGACATTTTTCTGACCCTACTGTGGAACTCTTGAGGTGCCTCGATCCTTGGCCGCGTCTTTTTTCAAAGGGGTTCAATGGGTAGCCGTGACGAGCGCGGTACTAACCGTGGGCTATCGTGATGCCAGATGTCCAAGCGGATCGGGGTTTGAATTAGAAATTTACCGGGGTAGTTTGGCCACAGCGTCAGTTACACACCTGCGAACGAGTTCATCAAAAGGGCCATCCCCCCTCGATGGGTACACGAACTCCGCCTTGTAATTGACGGTCCTATTCTTTGTAATCTTGTGAATCTGCACACAGTTCGACCATACAAGCTGATCTTCCGAGGCATCCGGAAGTGGCTCTCCAGGTTTAATCACTTGTCCAAACACAGTCTTCTCCTCCCAAAGAAGGCTAGCACATTTTCGCCATTTCATCACCTAAGCCGTAACGTCCATCATCGACCCGGCAATGCGCACGTAGAGGCATGTCCGTACCCTTGTCCGTGCTCGTGCGACTCGCTCACTGATTGGTGCTCGGCATTTTCAGTCGTGTGGCCTTGGTTTCGGCGACCCAATTCATGCTCGGTTCCGAAGGCGGATTGCTTCGAAACGTCGCGGCTCAACCCTTCCCCTAATTTCTCTGCGTCGTTCGTGTAAATCTGCGCATCGTAGCGCCCGCGTGAGACGGCGACATACGCCAGCCGTGAATTGACAAGCTGGTCGTGGGCCTGTTCGGTGTCCACATGCACCAGCAC
>JBEKNU010000261.1:0-16101 GCA_049522495.1 Terriglobia bacterium | reverse complement strand
TGCCTTGAATGCACATTCGCAAACCCAGCTTTCGACGCAGGGGGATTTCCTGAATTGGTCAAATGAGGAGGAGCGTTACTGGTTCTTCAGCCCTCTTGATGGGTTGGAGCGTTTCCGCCGCCTCGCGTCCGCGCATCGTGACGCCTGCGAATTGCGGGAGATCGCCCGTTCTGCCCAAGGCTTGCCCGTTTACACCCTGCGCGTGGGCAACGGCAGGAAGCAAGTCGTCATCCTTTCCGGCATGCACGGCTGCGAGCCGAGCGGACCGCGCGGATTACTCGCCTACCTCGACGCCTTGCTGAATGCCTCCACCCCTTTCGGAGTATCGGTTGAGAGGGAGAGGATACTAAGGGCCATCACGCTGCACGTAATTCCGCTTCTCAATCCCGGGGGTGCATTGCGCTTTTCCCAACACTTTCCGGACTCCTGGCACGGTACGTGGATCCCCGAATGGACGGAGCCCAACAAGACGAGGTTCTTCGCCGAAGGCAACGAACCCATGCACTTCTTTTTCGGCACCTATGTTAAGAAGGCCCCGATGCGTTTTACGCCGGAACAGATTGCGCAATGGGAAGCCACCGGACAGGTGCTCGGTTCAAGCCTCACCGACGCGGGGCTCGACATGTGGTTCGATTGGGACGATACCCATGGCGCGGAAACCCGGGCCACAAAGAATCTCCTGGAATCGGTACGGCCCTACTGCGTTGCCGACTTTCATAATTTCATGTATCCAACCGAAGTGTTTGCGCCGACGGTGTATTCCCAGGGTGGCTGGGCGGAGGAGGAGCGGACCATGGCCCTCGCCTTACAGGAGGCCTGGCGAACGCGCCAACTGCGTTTTCACGATCGCGCCCCGCGCCCTTATGCGAAGCCAGCGCAAAAATACTATGAGGATTATTGGCTGCATCAACAGGGAGCGCGAACGCTGATTGTGGAGGTGAACGGAGGAATGCTGGCAACCGAGGGGGCGGAATACGAGCCCATACCCGGAGCGCGGGCGCTGACCCGGCGCGAGTCATTGGAGACTGTGGTGACAGGGGTTGATACGCTTGTGAAGGAGATTGCGTCAAAAGCACGGTAGTTAAACGGAATGGAGAAAACTGGCGGAGAGGCAGGGATTCGAACCCTGGGTACAGCTTTTGACCGTACAACGGTTTAGCAAACCGCCGCCTTAAGCCACTCGGCCACCTCTCCGCGACGCGGCAGTTGAAGAGCAAGCGGCTGCGCCCTTCAACTTTCGATTTCTCGACCAGTGTACCTGAAAAGCAGGCGTTCTGCCAGAGGGCTACTATATTTGATGCACCGCCGAAGTTGCTGGAATCCATCTCATCGGAGCATTACACGCCATGTCGATAACTGACGAATGCGAGGTTTCCCCAAAAATCCCATGAAAAACGACCTCTCCAAATCCATCGCTCACTTGCCCGGGGTGGCAGTCGACCGGCGGCGATTCCTGCAATCGGCCGTGGGTGCAAGCCTGGCCATGGCGGCGCCGGCCCTCGCGCAGTCAAAGCGCCCAATAGCATCAAACGCTCTGATTCGCGTAGGACTGATCGGCCGCGATGGCCATCGCGAGATCATCCTGAGCAGCATTCCCAAGCTCTCGAACGTCCAGTGGACAGCCTATGCCAAGGGCGAGCCCGGCGAAGACAGCGCGTGGGTGCAAAAGCAATTCCCCGGCAGCAGCCAAACCCGCGTGTACGAAAATTACCACGACATGCTGGAGAAAGAGCCGCTCGACGTGGTGGGAGTCTGCCTGCCCTTCTTTCAGAATGCCGAGGCGTCAATCCAGGCAGCCCGCAAGGGAATCCATGTGCTTTCGGAGAAGCCCGCGGCCCTCAATCTGCCGGACCTCGCTCGCCTGGAGCAGGAGATCCACCAGAGTGGCGTTCATTACAGCATCATGCTGGCCATGCGCGCGTTGCCCATTTTCCAGGCCGCCCGCAAGGCCGTCCAGGAGGGAGCGGTTGGCGAACCGATTCTGCTTTCCAGCCAGAAATCCTACCAATTCGGCTCGGAGCGCCCATGGTATTACAAGGAAAGGAAGACCTACGGAGGCACTATTCCCTGGGTGGGAATTCATGCGCTCGATTATATGCGGTGGGTCTCCGGGCAGGAATATGCCCAGGTTGCGGCTTTCGAGGGCAACAAGGCCCACCCGCAAACCCCCGGCTGTGAGGACCACGCCGGCTTGCTTTTCCGCATGGCCAATGGCGGCACGGCAACCTGCCACCTGGATTTCCTCCGTCCGGAAGGTGCGCCCACCCACGGAGACGACCGCCTCCGCATCGCGGGCAGCGAAGGAGTTCTTGAGGCTACGGATTTGGACAATCGAGTGAGGCTGATCAGCGCCAAGGGCAAGGTGGGAGAACTGCCTCTGCCGCCGCCCGTGGATTTCTTCGGAACGTTTATTGCCGCCCTGCGCGGCGAAGCGGAGCCTTTGGTTTCCGCCAAGGATGCCTTTTCCATCACGCGAATTTGCCTCCGGGCCCGCGACGCCGCGGATACGGGAACCTGGGTAAAGCTGTAGGCCTGCCGGGATTCGGGGTTAGGGTTTCGGGCCTCGGGACTCGGGGCCGAGCGGCGCTTGGCCGCTCAATCAGCCCGCACCTCCTCTACGGCCTCCGGGTGCTTGTCGTGGCTCCGGTCCTCCTCCTTTACGTGCTGCGCTGAAATTCAAGCGGTAGCGCGGAGTTATTCCGGTCCGACCGGAATTACTCCGCGGCTTTTCGCTATCGGGTATTAATAGGTGTGCGGGCGTTATCATGTTAAGAACCGCAGTAGCGCAGGGCCCCGCCCTCCGGTCCGCCAATGAAAAAGCCAGATATTGAGGCTCCGAGAGCCTTGATCGAGGGCGCCAAGGCAGAAGGAACACAAAAAGCAATCCTGAGTCCCTTGACATTCACGGCTTCGGTAGAGTAAGAATGCATCCTCAATGCCTTTTCGGGATACACTAGACCGCGATATCCATTTCGCGAAGCACGGTCATGAGTTTGGGGTAGCCGACGCTCTGAGGTATGAGCGAATGGCCGATGCGTTCATGTTCGACCCGATCACTGCCGATGTTGGAGAGTGTACTCGGCGGAACGCAGTGGACCGTTTACGCTTTGGATATATTAGCCACCACCTCGGGGTGGCTTGTATCGCCCCGGTTTTTATTAGAACCTTCTATGTCGTTGATGCAGTCAACATCGCGAGACACGGTGGTACGAGGGGGTACTTTCAGTGGCAGTGTGGTAGGATAGTGTAGCGATGAGATATACATGTCCTGTTTGCGCTTATGCAAAGCTCCCTTATCCACCAAGGGACTACCATATTTGTCCTTGCTGCTCGACAGAATTCGGCAATGATGATGCAGAATTTAGTCACGTTCAATTACGCGAGATGTGGATTGCCGGGGGTGCTCGCTGGTTTTTCGGAAATCCTCCCCCATACTGGAACCCTTGGATGCAGTTAATCGTTGCTGGGCTCAGTGCATCTATTCCGAGATTTGGATTTGCGGTGACGGCAAGCGCCAGCCATGCAACATCTCTGAGGATAAAACGTCCAACCGACCAATTTGTTGTCTCTGCGGCCTAGTCATGCCAAAGCTACATATATTTGCCATCTGCGAGAAAGTGATAATGGATAAGGAAGACAAGTCGTCCCTAATCTCGCTTTTCAATGAGATTTCGGTGCAGATCCTTCCGACCGCCGGAGAGATTCCAGCTAATGCCGTTGCTCCCAAGGAATGGTCCGCCTATGCTTCGTGGAAGATAGAACCTGAAGATGTCGGCAAAGAGTACCGGCAGATGATTCAGGTGTTATATCCTAATGGCGATCCATTTGGCCCACCGGCGCGCATGAACTTTTCTCCACCAAGTGGCAAGGCATACCAACAGGTTATGGTCAATGCCATTGGTTTTCCTATCGGGCAGGAAGGCCCATACACCCTAAAGATGTGGCTCGAATACGGAGCTTCAATAATATTTGAGTCTGCGCCCATTACCGTCAACGTAAGCTACAAGAGACTTACGGAAATGCCCCCAAACATTACTTCTTTCTTATAGCAACCAAGTCTCGTTCCGAAACTTAACCTGTTGCCGAAGACGCTCTGAATCGCTTGTCTTGTGCGCTCTCCGTCAGATACATCCTGACTGGCGCGGCTTCCGGCCACGAAGGTGCTCACACCATCCGCGTGAGCCCTTGACGCCGTCCTGAAGGCCTAGCCAGAAAAAAGCGTAAAATGAGTCTGTGGAACCGTACAAAACTTGCCGATATTGTGGGGTCCATTTCCAGCCAAGGCCTGGGAAACCCGGATACATCGTCGAGTGTTTGGATTGCCTTCGGGAGCGTAACGAGCCATCAATTCGACGCTCTGGAAAACCTTGGGTTTACAAGAAAAAGCAGCCAACCCTTAGCGAGATTCTCCTTAATGCGTTACTTTGGTTTCTGCGAACAATCATCCGCTTTTACACATGGCTAACAAAGCAAGGATAGGACGGACCTATATGATAAGTCCGTGCCGCACTTGCTATGAATACGCCATACTAGCGTGAATCTCTGTGGAGAACAGCGGGGCAGCCACGTTCACCGCACCCTATACGGTGGGATTCTCTCAGGCCCGAAACACCTGCAGCAACCCCATGTCGTCAATCGCGATGGGCACGGCGCAGATGAAATCAGTTTTCAGTTGTCGGTTTTCGGTTGTCAGTGGCAAAGGACAAGAAGAGTGTAGACAGTAGGTGGCAGGTGTCAGGGGCTGGGCGCTGGGATCAGGATTTTGATTTAGGATTCAGGATCTGGGATTTGGGATTCAGGAATTGGAATTTCAGGGCCTAATCCTAACTCCTGACCCCATAATCCGCCCTAAAACCCCACTCCCTTGCCCTCCGATGGACCCCCCGGACTCCCGAATCCGGCGATGCCGTTGATACCACTTCCTACCGGTAGGAAATTCAAGCGCTCCACATCAAAAATCGCTCCTACCGGTAGGAAATGGGCAGGTATCTGCCTGCTGAACGGAAGACATATTGCTAGGCTAAGGTATGGAGAACTGTGCCGGGGGGGGATGACCCACCTCGGAGAGGTACCAGGGAGAGTGCTTAGTGCCTAGTGCTTAGTGGTTAGTGGCAAGTGGCTAGCCACCGGCCGCAGCCCCTTGCAGGGCGTCATCTCCCCGGTTAAGGCAGGGGGCACTAAGCATTAGCCACTCTCCACTATCCCCTGACCTTTGGAGGTTTCTATGTCGCTGCTCATGCAAAGGCAGGAAGATTCCAGCCTGCGCCAATTGTGGCGGCTCACCAACATGCTTTTCAGGGTCCGAAATGGGGGGCTGGCCCTTAGAGATGTTAGAAATGAAGGAACCACTGGGGATGTGCATGAAAGCAAAGGCGATGGTGACAAACTGTCCACCGAAAAAGACAGCATTTTACAAGAAAACGCAACAATTGAGCGATAAACGACAATGACCGGGTGGACTTATTGGCCGAAATGTACAGATTAAGCGATATATCGCGGCGAAGGCGGAAGGTTGCTGAAACCAAATGAGCTGCTCACGCTACCATCAACCGGGCACCCTGCCAGCGTTTGGGGCACCGGCGTATGCCAGATCCGATTTCCGGAAGCTGAAGAACCGCTTGTCGGGGAGCAGGGTTCGAGGGTTCTGGGGAGCAGCAAAGTTGGAGGTCGATGGGCGGCGGGAAGGGCTCAACAAAACAAGTATTTGCGCCAGCGCTCATCGGCGCGGCCCATCATGCGCATGATTTGCCGGCTGGTGTGCAGGGTGAAGGGGTGGGGGGGCCGCAGCAAGCGGATGCCGGCCTCTTCCGGCAACCGATCCCCCTTCAGGTTATTGCAGCGGTGGCAACAGGCGACCAGGTTATCCCAATCGGTGTGGCCTCCGCGCGAACGAGGGATGACGTGATCCAGGGTGAGTTCGTGAGCGGGCATCACGCGACCGCAAAATTGGCAGGTGTAACGGTCACGCAACAGCACGTTTTTCCGCGAGAGCGCCCGCGTCTGATAGGGGATGCGCCGGAATTCCAGCAGACGAATGACCGAGGGGACGCGTAAAGCCATTTGCGGGGAGTGAATAAACAAGCCGTCTTCCTCTTCCGTGGTCGCCACGCCCTTCAGCACCAAGACCAGGGCGCGCCGGACGGCAGTGACATTGATGGGTTCGTACGTGGCGTTGAGCACCAGTACCGGTTCTTGCAGAACGCGTTGGTGGCCATCCTCCGACATGGAGTTATCACCCGCGGGAGCGCTCCAAGTCCGCCCCCTAGCTTATTATGTCCAGTCCCGGTCAAGTCCGTCAACAGTGTTGTCGCGGTCAACCCGCGTAAGGTCGGGAAACTGGGGCGTCGCGCGTGCCAGTGTCAGCCCCATGACCTGCGCCGCACCCGCGCGTTTCAAGGCCCGCGCGCAGGCGGAAAGCGTTGCTCCGGTGGTCATGACGTCGTCAACCAGCACGATCGCGCGGCCGCGAACCGCCTGGGGTTTGAGCACCTCGAATGCCCCCCGCAAATTCTCGCGCCGGGCGGCCACGCTCAACCCGGTCTGCGGAGGTGTGGCGCGCTTGCGGCGCAAGCAGGCCTTGGCAACTCGCGGCGCCTTCCCACCGTTCAGCCTGCCCAACGCTCGCACCAAGCCCGCCGCCAGCAGGTCCGATTGATTGAAGCCGCGCTCACGCTGGCGCGACGGATGTAGGGGAACTGGAACTATGAAAGGTGAGTCGAGTTCGCCCACCAGGGGCAACGAATCCCAGGGGGACGCCAGCAACTCCCCCAGACGCACGCCCAAGCGTTCGCCTCCGGCATACTTCAGGAGCAAAACGGCCTGGCGGAGCTTCCCGGTGTAAAAGCCAAAGCTGCGCGCCCCGTCGAAGCCTGGCTCACCCCGCCGGCATGCGCCGCACTCCGCCAGCGACGAATCGAGGGCGTGGGGAGACGGAAACGGCAAGCCGCATCGTGTGCACAGAGGCCCGCGCCACGCCTCGAACTTTGCGCAGCAAGCCGGGCAGATGCGCAGCCATCCGTCGCTCGAAAGCTCACCTTCGCAAAGGGGGCACTCCGTGGGAAAGGCCACGGCCAGAGCGGCATCCAGGAGCTCCCGAAGGAGCGGACGCTGGCGAGAGTGGGGGCGGGATACTTTGGAGAAAATCAACCTCGCAAGGGGAAATTCCGAGGCTAACTAAAGCAGGCCCTGATCCTGCTTTTCCTGGCATTCGATGCAGTGGCGGGCCCAGGGCACTGCCTCCAGCCGCTTTTGCTGGACCTCTTCCTGGCACGCCACGCATTGTCCGTAGGTGCCCTCTTTCATCCGCTCGAGGGCCTCGTTCACGAATTGCAGCAGCCGGCGATGCTCGTCGCTCTGGTGGAACAAGAACTCTTTGGTGTAAGAGTTCGCGGCCTTGTCGGCAATGTCTTGCGTGGCCTCTTCGTCGGCCTCGCGCCCATCTTGCTCCGATCTGGTCGCCAGGCGCAGCAGTTCCCCCTGTTTGGTCAGAAGGCGCTTTTTGTAGTATTCAACTTTCTTCTTATCCATGCGCTACCTTATTTCCTCTCCGGGCAGGACGCGAACCAAAAATTGTACGGGTGGTCAGTCGGAACTGTCAAGCATAAGGTAGCAACTCAGCACCTTGTACCCGCGCTCTAGGACCGCCGAACCTGGATCTTCCGGCGCTCCTCCCTGCGGCGGGATAGCCCGCCCGGCCATAATTCCAGACTGGAGGGATGAAATCTATGTGTGCCCTTGCAGCTTGCGTTTCAGGGCCTCGTGCAAACGGGTGTGAACTTCGTCGGGAAGCGAAAAGAGCTTGCCATCGCAGTAAAGCTCGATGGTTTTCTTGGTGCTGTCATACACCGCGTGGCAGTGATTGCAGTAAGTCAAGTGAGCCTCGAGGGTGTGCTTCAATGCCGGGTCCAATTCGCCGTCCAAATATCCGCAAATCTCTTTAATCGCCTTATTGCAGTTCACCAGTCTCACCCTCGCTTGAAGATCTTGCTTAATTCCTCGCGCAATCGAAGGCGCGCGCGAAAGAGCCGGGCCTTGACCGCGCCCACCGTCAAATCCAGCAGTTCAGCGGTTTCTTCCGTCGATAATCCTTCCACGTCGCGCAGATAAAAGACGGTGCGGAAACCCGGCGGCAGCGAATTCGCCGCCCCCTGAAGGATCCGCTCCAGTTCCGACTGGGCAAATTGCTGCTCGGGATTAGGTTTCCAATCAGCAAACTCCCGTACCACCACTTCCCCGTTTTCATCTTCGGAATCTTGTATCGGAACTTCCCGGCTACTCCGCCGTTTGCGCAGTTTCATCAGCGCTTCGTTTACGGCGATGCGCACAATCCAGGTATAAAAGCGCGAGTCTTCGCGGAAATCCGGCAAATGTTCGAAGGCCTTCAGAAAAGCGTCCTGAAGCACGTCCTCGGCATCCTCACGGTTCCCCGTGATGTTCATGCCAAGCCGGTAGATCTTTTTCTCATAGCGGTTCACGAGCTCTTCGAAGGCGGAGTAGTTCCCGGCCTTCGCTTCGCTGACGAGATGCCCTTCGTCGCGCGCCAAAGTAGCTGGAGGTGGTTGAGTCATCAGAGTTATGAGTTCAAATCAGCTCGCGCCCGATGGGCAGCGCCACCCGGATCACTTGCCTTGCCTGCCGATCGAGCTTTCCCCCGCAACTACCAGACGGCTCAAAACTCAGTCATACTTTTGATGCCGCAAATTTCGCGAGGTTACGGCCTCTTTTCACTTTCCTGACCGTCGTCAGTTGTTAGTCAACAGTTTTCAGTAACAACCTAACAAAGGATCAAAATTCAAAAAGCGAAACTCGAAGATCGCGGCGAGTATCGAACTTCGAGTTTCGATTTTCGTCTGGGCTGAGCACTAATTCTTGCCCCCGGCACAGGAAATCAGGCGCGCGATGGCCGGCCCCACGCCGTCGGGAGCGTCGTAGACGGAAGAGCCTGCCACCATGACATCCGCACCGGCCTCAGCCGCCAACCTGATGGTCTGTTCATTGATACCGCCATCCACTTCCACTTCGCATTCCAGGCCGCGCTCGAGCAGCGCGTTGCGCACTTGACGGATCTTCGGCAGCGTCCCGCGGATGAATTTCTGGCCGCCAAAACCCGGGTTCACCGTCATGATCAGAATGAGCTGCACCATATCGAGCACTTCCGAGAGGGTGGACGCCGGTGTGGAAGGATTCAGCGCTACAGCCGCTTTCTTCCCCAAACTGCGAATCTGCTCGAGGGCGCGGTGCAAGTGGGGCGTGGATTCCTGGTGGACAATGATGGTATCGGCGCCCGCCTCAGCGAAAGCCGCAATAAAATCCTCAGGCGGCGTGACCATCAGGTGGGCTTCGATGGTCAGGCGCGTCAACGGCCGCAGGCTGCGGACCGCCATGGTTCCAAAAGTGATGTTGGGTACGTAACGGCCATCCATCACGTCCACTTGAAAGCGGTCCACTCCCGCCGCCTCCACCATTTGCACTTGTTCGCCGAGGCGTGTGAAATCCGCAGAAAGAATCGAAGGAGCAATTTTGACTTGCAGGAGTCACCCCACATTAGTGAACAGTGGAAAGTTGACAGTGAATAGCAAACATCTGTCCGCTGTCCACCATTCACTGTGCACTGTTCACTGCCCTTTCAGCAATTGCGCCGCGCTTTCATCAACGAACCAGCTCAGGCGGCCGCGGGCAGGCTGAATGAGCTGCGCAGGAAAGTGCCCTTGAGGACCTTCCAGCACTTGGCGCAGCGTCTCCGCCTTGTCCGCTCCCGCCACCAAGAAGATAACATGAGCTGCGGCGTTGAGCACCGGCAAAGTCAGGGTCAGTCGAAAAGAATTGAGCTGGGCGGCTAAATTGGGCACGACCCACGCCGTGCGCTCGTCCAGCGCTTGACTGCCGGGAAAAAGCGAGGCGGTGTGTCCGTCAGGGCCCATGCCGAGGAAGGCCAGATCCAGGCGTGGCCACTCCCCCGGCGCTGGCTGCAAAACGCGCCCTAATTCTCCCGCGTACTCGCGCGCCGCTTGCTCGCGGTCCGTGCTCTCGGCGGCCATACGGTGAAAGTTTTCCTCGGGGAGCGGCGCCGAATCCAACAGGGCTTGGCGAATCATGCGGTAATTGCTCTGCGGATCATCAGGCGGCACACAGCGTTCGTCCACCTGAAACAAGTGAACGTTCGGCCAGCGCACGCGGCCCGCGAACGTGGGGCTGCCGAGGAGCTCGTAGAGAAGCTTGGGCGTCAAGCCGCCGGACAGCGCCACGGAAAAAGGCTTCTTCTCGATGGCTTTTACGCGCGCCTGTTCTTCAAAGCGCGTGGCGGCTGCCCAGCTCAGTTGCTCCAATCCGTCGAAGATGCGGATTTCGCGATTGCCGATTGCCGATTGACGATTGTCGATTGTCAATCCTCCATTTTCGCCGCTCCGGGCGAGCTTTTGAATTGATTTTCGATTGTCGGTTGAAAAAACCACTGCACGTCCTCTGCTTGGTTCAGGATGACAGTGAGAGACCCTTAACAGCGAAGCCGACAATCGACCATCTTCAACCGACAATCGCCAATTTCACTGGCTGGTCATTCGCGCCACCAGCGCCAGGGTTTCTTCATAAACGTGGTCGCGGCCGACCAGCATCAGTTCATCGTTGAGAATTTCGACTTCGTCCCCAACCTCGATCCGCACCGTCCGGCCGATGGGCGGCAGGCCGGGGACCTCGGCAAGCGTCTGCACCACCTTGCCGTCCGGTCCTCGTGAGAAGGAAAATCGGGCGCCGTCGGCTTCCATCACAAAGGAAAAACAAACTCCGGTTCCTCCACCCTCCACTTTCCTTAGAACTCTCTCCACTATCACCTCGCGGCCGTCCGATTGGAAATAGAGTGCGCGCGGCATGTTTTCCCCCCGCGATTCAGCTCGCCGGAATTCCCATCCCAGGCGGGTAGCGAGCCATGCCGTCAGCAGCAGGCTCTGTGCGCGCTGTGTGCTGAGCCGCGCCGACTCCATTTCGTACTCGATGCGGACTTCACGAATCCGGTAAAGGTAAGGCCGGCGGTCGGGAGAATCAAAACTCTGGGCCATCACTTCACGCCACGGAGTCGTCCGCGCCCAGTTCAGGTCGGAAAGGCGAATCCGGCCGGAATGCTTCTCAAGCCACGCGGCCAGCGCTCGCATGTCCGCCCCGGTGGCGGCAAAACGCGCCGAATCTACAATCACATGCTGGGTCACGCGCACAATCTGGTCAAAATAGGGGGCCATGGCGAAGTCTTGCGCCCGCCACCAAAGGTAAATTGGCAACCCGGATACCGTGAGGGGAAGCACCACGCTGGCAAGCTCAGGGCCGGTCTCGCCCCGCGCATTCAAGGTGATCTGTTCGCTGCAAATCTGCCTTTCACCCTCTGCCGGCATGTGACAGTGGGCGGAAATTGAAGCCATCAAGCCCGGGGGTGAGCCCTTGGGGTCCATCACCATCACCACCGCGCGGCAGGGATTCTGCCGGGTCACCTCAGCAATCAAGTTGCTCACCTCGCGCGCCGCATCCTGGCAATCCACGTAAACGAGCAGGGTCAAGGCGGAAGCACGCGTCACCGCTGACTCAGCGCCCGCGGATTCCGCCGCGCTTCTCCACATCGCCGAAAGCCCGGCTTCAATCTCCGCCACGTTGGCGGGCCGAGGCTCCCCTAAGGCAAATTCCTGAAGAGTGGAACCCAAAGGATTTCTCCTTTCAGCAACTTAGCGCAAAGTCCGGCTGGGACAATAAGTCCAAGTGGGACGGTAACGACAAAATGTCACGCCGGGCATTAGCCCCCAGAAGTGCCCATTTGCCCTTTATCCACAATCATCCCGCCCTTCTCAGCCCTCACCAACTATTTCCTACAATCGGCGCCACTCGCGGCCATCGCGCTCGATGAAGTCATCGGCCTCTTGCGGTCCCCAACTGCCCGCCGCGTAGAGAGCCAGCCCGTTTGGCCCATCCTGCTTCCAGCGTTCGAGAATCGGATCCACAAACTCCCAAGACAGGTCCACGGCATCGGCGCGATTGAACAACGTGGCATCGTCGAGCATGCAATCGAGCAGCAGGGTTTCATAAGCGGTGGGCGGCGCCGCGCCGAACGATTCTCCGTAAAGGAATTCCATCTCCACGGGGCGAATCTGCATGGTCGTGCCGGGCAGCTTGGCGCAAAACTTCAGCGAAATTCCCTCGTTGGGTTGGATGCGAATCGCCAGGATGTTGGGCTCAATTCCTTCCGCGCCAGCGCCTTTGAAGAGCAGGTGCGGCACTCGGCGAAACTGGATGGAGATTTCTGAAACGCGCTTGGCCAAACGCTTGCCGGAGCGCAGGTAGAAGGGAACATCCGCCCAGCGCCAGTTGTCGATGAAGAATTTGAAAGCCGCGTAAGTCTCCGTGTTTGAGCTGGGCGAAACCTTGGGCTCGGTCCGGTAGGCGGGCACCTTTTTGCCCCCCACGTATCCTTCCGCGTACTGGCCCCGCACCACAAATTCCGGCACCCGCTCGGACCTTATGGGGCGCAGGGCGCGCATGACTTTGGCCTTCTCATCGCGCACCGCCGTGGCTTGAAAGGTGGCGGGAGGCTCCATCGCCACCAGGCTCAGCAACTGGAGCACGTGATTCTGGATCATGTCGCGCAGCAGGCCGGCCTCCTCGTAGTAAGCGCCTCGATTCTCCACTCCCAGTTCTTCCGCCACCGCGATTTGCACGTGATCAATGTAACGGCGATTCCAGAAAGGCTCGAAAATGCCGTTGGCGAACCGGAACACCAACAGATTTTGCACCGTCTCTTTCCCCAGGTAGTGATCGATGCGATAAACCTGATCTTCCGCGAAGACGCTGGTGACCGTCTGGTTTAATTCGCGGGCGCTTTCCAGGCTTCGCCCGAAGGGTTTTTCCAGGATGATGCGCGTCCAGGTTTTTCCCGGCTCTTTGGGCTTGGCCAGCCCCGCCGCGCCCAGATGCTTGACGATGACGGGGAAAAAGCTCGGCGGGGTGGCGAGATAAAAGAGCCGATTGCCGGCGGTTCCATGCTCCTGGTCAAGATGGTCCAGCACAGTTGTGAGTTGTTGGTAAGCTTGCGGGTCGTTGAAATTGTCGGCAACGTAGTGCAATCCCTTCGCGAACCCTTCCACAAAGGCATCACTCTCCGGCGTCAGGTGCAGGAATTTCTTCACCGCGTCCGACATTTCCTTGCTGAACTGTTCATCGGTTTTTGGCGTGCGCGCGCAGCCAACTACCGCAAATCCCGGGGGCAACATGCGCTCCCGGGTTAGATAGAACAACGCGGGCATGAGCTTGCGTTCAGTGAGGTCTCCGGAGGCGCCGAAAATGACCATTGCACACGGATCGGGCGTCCGCCGCAAGCGGATTCCTTCACGCAAGGGATTGACCATCTCGGCTGTTTCCGGCATGGAACCTCTCCTCGCATCGGCATCATGCGGTTGGCATTAAGCTGTCGTGTAAGGCCCGGCTACCCCGCCTTCGCATGCGCCCAAGGCTGGGCGGCATCTTGGACAAGTTGCCTGAGCCGCGCCAGTTGGACGCCCACATCCTTGCCCAAATGCAGCCGGAGAACGCGCCGCTGCTTGCTGACCAACGAACGCAGATCTCCCAGCGCTTGCGCGTGCTTTAAGACCGCGAACGTGTAAGGCTCGCCGGGAACCGGCAAATCGTGGGCGTCGTCCGCGGTGATCTGAATGAAAAGGCCGTTGCTCGCACCGCCCTTGTGGAGTTGCCCGGTGGAGTGCAAAAAGCGCGGGACGTACCCGAGGGTCGTCGCCAAATGGGAAGAATCGCGCAGGCTCAGGCGCAGGGATTGCAGCGCTACGGTGTGTTCTGGCGTGGGCTGAAGGTACGCCATGAGCGCCACATAATCCCCCGGCCGCGCCTGGCCCAAAAAGGTGCCCAGCACTCCGCCCACCGAGGAGGCCGCGGCACCCAAGGTTGCCGCGTCACCATAGACCTTTAAGCCGTCCGATTCCAGAACCGGCTTTTCCTCCGGGAATTTTCCCTGCGCGCGATACTCGGCCAGCACGCTCTTGGTGTTGTCCTTGCTCTCCTGCACGTTGGGCTGATCGAAAGGATCGATGCCCAGCAACGCGCCAGCCGTAGCCGTGGCCACTTCCCATTGGAAGAACTCCGCGCCGAGGTCGAGGACGTCGTGCAGAATAATTCGAACCACCGGATGCCCGGCCGCCTCGAGCGCCTTGAGCGCTCCCTCCGTGGCCTCGTCGGCGTCGGAAGCCAGCTTGATTTGCACGAAGAGCCGGTCCTGCCCATAGCCCCCCGGATCGCGCAGCGCTTCGCCCGCCACGGGCACCAGCCCCTTGCCTTCCTTGCCGGTGCTTTCCGCAATGAGTTGCTCCACCCAATCGGCAAAGGTCTCAATGGCAGGAGAAATCACAAAGGTGATCTTGTCCCGGCCGCTCAATCCGGCCGCGCCCAGCGCCGCGCCCAGGACAAGGCCGGGATTATCCTTCGCCGCCACCGCCGCTCCACAGGCCTCGGCCATCTGTGAGGCGCGCTCCAGCAGCCCATGAACATGCACACCCGCCAGCGCTGCCGGGATCATGCCAAAATTCGAGAGGGCCGAATAGCGGCCGCCAATATCCGGCTGCCCCGGGAAAATGCGCCGAAAGTTCTTCTCTTTGGCCAGTTTTTCCAGCGATGTCCCGGGATCGGTAATCGCCAGAAAATTCTCACCCGCCCGGTCGCCTTTGATCGAACGGACGCGTTCGTAGAAGTATTGGAAGAAACTCGTCGTCTCGGTGGTCCCGCCCGACTTGCTTGAAACCACAAAGAGCGTGTGGGCAAGGTCGATGGATGCCTCCACGGCCGCGATGCTTGCGGGGACGGTGGAATCCAACACGTGCAGTTGCAAAAAGCCAGGACGCGTGCCAAAGGTGGCGCGGCAAACATCGGGGCAAAGACTGCTGCCCCCCATGCCCAGCAAAACCTGATGGGTGAAGCCCGCGTTCTTTAGCTCCTGGGGAAAACCCTCGAGTACGTCCAATTGCTTGAGCATGGAATCCGCCACGGTCAGCCATCCGAGGGCGTTGCGGATTATTTTTTGATGGCCGGGATCCTGCTTCCACAGCGTCGCATCACGTTCCCATAAGCGGCGTGAAAACCCTTCCGTCTCCAGCCGAACGAGGGCCGCCTTTGTGGGCGCCTCCAAGCTCGCGTCGACCGTTGCGGGCTGCACCGGGCGCGCCGGGGTATATTGCCGGCGCTTTTCGGCAAGGGCCGCGAGCAACTTCTCATAATCCTTCGCGAAGGACTCCACCCCCTGTTCCTCCAGCTTTCGAGTGATGGCAGCGAGGTCGATACCCACTTCCGCGAGTTGCTTCATCACGCTGCGGGCATCGTCCAATCCCTCTTCAATCGTAGGGCGAGGCTTGCCGTGATCGCGGTAAGCCCCAAGAGTTGCTGCCGGCATAGTATTAATCGTATCCGGACCGATGAGCGTATCCACGTAAAGCGTGTCGCTGTATTGGGGATTCTTGGTGCCGGTCGAAGCCCAAAGCATTCGCTGCACGCGGGCGCCCTTCCGCGCCAGGGCTTGAAAGCGCGGGCTGGATATGATCTCCTTGAACTTCACATAGGCGAGTTGGGCATTGGCAACGGCCGTCTTGCCGCGCAGCGATTCGAGCAACTGTTTTTCTTCCGCACTCCTCGCCACCGCCAGTTTCGCTTCGAGTTGCTGGTCCGCCATGGTATCGATGCGGCTCACAAAAAAGCTGGCCACCGAGGCGATGCGGTCAAGCGGCTTGCCCTCGCGCGCCCGTTTTTCCAGCGCGGCGATATAGGCCCAAGCCACTTCCTCATAGCGCTCGATGGCAAACAGCAGGGTGATGTTGATGTTGATGCCCTCACCCAAAAGCTGCTCGATGGCGGGCAGGCCCTCCGCCGTTCCCGGAACCTTCACCAGGATGTTCGGCCGGTCAACCTCCTGCCACAGGCGATGCGCTTCCGCAATTGTGCCCTGCGTGTCGCGCGCCAAAGTGGGCGCCACTTCGATGCTGACAAAACCATCACGGCCTTCGGTGGAGTTATAAACCGGGCGGAAAAGATCGGCGGCGGCGCGAATGTCCTCGACTTCCAGGGATTCGAAAATCT
>JBEKNU010000260.1:0-12395 GCA_049522495.1 Terriglobia bacterium | reverse complement strand
GGCATGGATGTTCTTGCCGTGCGCGAAACCCTGAACGAGGCGGTGGACCGCGCGCGCAAGAATAGCGCCCCCACGCTCATTGAAGCCCGCACCTATCGCTTCATGGGCCATTCCATGTCCGACCCCTCGCACGGCCATTACCGCACCAAGGTGGAAGTGGAAGAGCAGCGCCGGCACGATCCCATCAAACAGTTCAGCGCCGCTCTGGAAGCGATTGAAGTCGTCAACCAGGCATACCTCGACGATCTCGACCAGAGAGTCCGCGACACGGTTGAAGAAGCCGTGGCGTTTGCGGAGCGCAGCCCGCAGCCGGATGACAAGGAACTCTACACGGATGTGTATGTAGAATAATCGGGTCATCGGGCCATCGGGTCACCGAGCCATTTCAGAACCAATGCTGCAATTGCTCGGTAGCTAAATGGCCCGATGACCCGATGGCTAGATGACCCGATAATCGGAGCGTTAAATGTCCATATTGACCTATCGTGAAGCCCTCAACCAAGCCATGCGCGAGGAAATGCATCGCGACGAGAACATCGTGCTGATGGGCGAGGAAGTGGGTTTCTATAACGGCGCTTACAAAGTCAGCAAAGGCATGCTGGATGAGTTTGGTCCCATGCGGGTGCTTGACACGCCCATCACGGAACTGGGCTTTACGGGGCTCGGGGTGGGCGCTGCGATGTCGGGGCTGCGGCCGATTGTGGAGATGATGACCTTCAATTTCTCCATGCTGGCCCTCGATCAGATTGTGAACAGCGCCGCCAAGATGCTCTACATGTCGGGAGGGCAGTTCAACATCCCGCTGGTGGTTCGCGGGCCCGGGGGCGCCGGCCACCAACTCGGCGCCCAGCACTCGCAAGCGCTGGAAGCCTGGTTCTGCCATGTGCCGGGACTGAAAGTGGTCGCCCCCGCGACACCGGGGGACGCCAAGGGGTTGCTGAAAACTTCCATCCGCGACAACAACCCCGTGGTCTTCATCGAGTCGGAAGTGCTTTACGGCACGCGGGGCGAAGTTCCGGAGGGTGACCACCTGATTCCTCTGGGCGTGGCGGACGTCAAGCGGCCCGGCCGCGATGTGACCATCGTCGCGCACTCCAAGATGGTGCTGGTAGCTCTGGACGCGGCGGCGGACCTGGCAAGCGAAGGAATTGAGGCCGAGGTGGTGGACCCGCGCACGCTGCGGCCGCTCGACACCGAAGCCATCGTGAGCTCGGTAAGGAAAACCAATCGCGCGGTGATTGTCGAAGAAGGCTGGGAGTACTGCGGCGTGGGGGCGCAGTTCGTCGACGTCATCCAGCGCGAGGCGTTTGACTATCTCGATGCCCCCATCCTGCGCGTCACGGGCGTGGATGTTCCCATGCCCTATGCCAAGAACCTGGAACACTTGGCGCAGCCCGACAAGCAGAGGGTGAAGGACGCCGTCTACCGAGTGCTCTACCGGAGGCCGGAGACAGGAGTCAGGAGTCAGGAGTCAGCATAGGCTGCGACCTTCTGTGGAACGCGCGGCGTATAGCTTTTCGTTGCGGTCGCTTAGGCAGATCGGGGGCGTCGCCGGGCGGGCGGTAGAGGTCGGGAGAAAACAGTTTTCATTCTGACTCCTGACTCCCGTACTTACAAAATGAGGATTCCCAATGGCCGTTAAGGTAATGATGCCCAAGGGCAGCGATACGATGACGGAGGGCAAGGTCCTGAAGTGGCTCAAGAAGGAAGGCGACGCCATTTCCACCGGCGACACCGTGGTCGAAATCGAAACCGATAAAGTGAATATGGAAGTGGAAGCGATGGGAAGCGGTGTGCTCCGCAAGATCCTAGTGGCGCCCGACAAAGTGGTGCCCGTGGGCGAATTGCTGGCGGTGATTGGCAAGGCCGACGAAGACATCGCGGCGTTGGTGAAAAGCGATGGCGCTGCAAAAGCAGGAGTCAAGGGTCAGGAGCCAGGAGTCAGTACGAACGCGAAAGCAGGGGTCAGTACCCATGCCCCCAGTCCCCAACCCCCAGCCTCCAGTCCCCAACCTGCGGTGGGTGGCCGTCTATTCGCTTCGCCCCTGGCCAAGCGGATGGCAAAGGAAATGGGCCTGGAGATTGCCGAAATTACCGGGAGCGGCCCCAATGGAAGGATTATTCGCCAGGACGTGGAGCGCCGCGCGGCGCTTGCGCCCCCGCCCCGCGCGGCGGCCGGCGGCGCGGTTCGCGTTCCAACACCCTCCCGCGCACCTGCCCCTCTTCTGCCCCGGCGGCCTGCCCCGGCGCCGACCGGCCCGGAGTTTACCGACGAGCCGCTCAGTTCCATGCGCAAGATCATCGCCACGCGCCTGGTGCAAAGCAAAGCGCCCGTCCCGCATTTCTACCTCGTGATCGAAGTGAACATGCAGCGCGCCAAGGAACTGCGCGAATCCGCCAACCTGCTCGACCCCGAGCTGAAGCTCAGCTACAACGACATTATTTTGAAAGCCTGCGCGGCAGCGCTGCGGCAGAACCCCGAGGTGAATGCCTCGTTCCAAGGCGAGTCGATTCGCTATCATCATCGCATCCATCTGGGAATGGCGGTGGCCACCGACGGCGGCGGGCTCATCACCCCTGTCCTCCGCAATGCCGATACCAAGAGCCTGGAGGCGATTTCCCGCGAATCCAAAGATCTGGTGGCACGCGCGCGCACGCGCAAGCTGCTTCCCGAGGAGTACGCGGGCTCCACTTTCTCCATTTCCAATCTCGGGATGATGGGAGTCGACGAATTCTCCGCCGTCATCAACCCGCCGGAAGGCGCCATCCTGGCTGTGGGCGCGGTGGCGGAGAAGGCGGTGGTGGTGGACGGACGCGTGGAAGCCGGCCTGACCTGCCGGCTGACCCTTTCGTGCGATCATCGCGTCGTGGACGGCGCTACCGGAGCGAAGTTCCTGCAAAGCCTCAAGCAGATCTTGGAAAATCCCGTCTATCTGGCGTTCTAATCAGGGATCAGGGATTGGGGATTACGAGTTGGTGGATTGCGCAGAGCGCAGCTCTGCGTTTCGGCCTACCGCAGAGCTTTGCTCTGCGCAATCCATTAATCACTGGAACTGTCCTTAAATGAAATTCGAACACGAACTGGAAGTTGCGCGCCGCATCGCCGAAGAGGCCGGGCGGCTGGCGCTGGAAAATCACGCGCGGGGTTTCGAGGCGGAAACCAAGCCCGACGATTCTCCCGTGACCTCTGCGGATCGCGCCAACGAGCGCCTGATCACCAAGCTGCTGGAGGAGGCCTTTCCCGACGACGGCATTCTGGGCGAAGAGGGCGCGGCGCGCGAGGCGCGCAGCGGGCGGCGCTGGATCATTGACCCCATCGATGGCACACGCAGCTTTATGCGAGGCATTCCCACCTGGGGCGTCATGCTGGCGCTTGAAGCGGAGGGCGCGGTGGTGGTGGGTGCCTGCAACCTGGCGGCGCTGGGGGAACTTTACTCTGCCGCGGCGGGGCTGGGCGCTTATTGCAACGGCAAGCGCATCCACTGCTCGCCGGTGAAAACGCCGGCCAACGCGATGCTTTGCCTGTCGGGCTTCGACCACGTCGCGAAGCGCAGTTGGAGTGACCGTCTGCTTCCCTGGTTAACCCAATTCTGGTCCGTGCGCAGCATGGGCGGCTGCATCGATGCGATGTATGTGGCCGCCGGACGCTCCGAGGTGTGGATCTCGTTGCAAGCCAAAGCATGGGACCTGGCGCCGCTCAAGATCATCGGTGAGGAAGCCGGCGCGAGATTCTTTAACCTCGACGGAAAATCGAGCATCTACGGCGGCGATGCCGTGTTGACCATCCCTGCACTGGAAAATGAGGTCCGCGGCTTCTTAGGCCTCGATTTGCTGACGTAGCGATACAGCGCGGCATAGCCGCAATCCAAGAAAGATTCACCACAGAGGTCACAGAGATCACGGAGAAGAAATGCGGACAGGGCCCGAAGTTGGAGACGAGGTTTTCTCTGTTATCTCCGTGTACTCTGTGGTGAATCCTTTCTTTGCATTCCGCTAAGAAGATGGTGACCAGGCGTATCCTCTATAGGAGGAGCAATGATCGGGAAGCAGCGACGAGGTTCGATTATGGCGCTTGGAGTACTGGTTGCGTGCCTGGCGGGCGCGGCTCTGGCCGCCGGGCAGGCGACATCATCGGGCTACCACGAATTCACCATGACCGCGAAAAACTATGAGTTTGATCCGGGCGTAATCACCGTAAAAAAAGGTGAAAAGGTGCGGCTGATCATCACCGCCACCGACTGTGACCACGATTTCAAGCTGGACGTTTTCGACATCAATCAAGTCCTCAAGAAGGGCGACCCCGAAACCATCGAATTCACCGCCAGCAAGGCCGGCAGGTTTGAATTCAAGTGCTCCGTGTACTGCGGTAAGGGCCACCGGAGCATGAAGGGGAAGCTGGTGGTGGAAAAAGAGTGACGCGCGAGCGACAGAGTGGAAATCTGGGAACCTTAAGAGGTATACTGAGGCTGAATCCTATGGCGAGCAAAGTATCAAATCCGCCAGCGGGCTTTGACGAGCTAACGGTTGAGGAAAAGCTCGATTACGTTGAGTCCCTTTGGGACCGCATCGCGGCCAGACCGGAAGCAGTTGCCGTACCGGATTGGCATCTCGAAGTGATCGAACAGCGCACGCATAAGGGCCATGCCGGTTCTCAAGACGGCAGATCTTGGGACGATTTTCGCGAAGAACTCCGCACCAAACTACGCCAGCGCCAGTCCACCCCGTGATGCGACGCCTCACCATCCTGCCCCAGGCTGAACTTGATGTCAGCGATGCGACAGCATGGTACGAGAAGCGACGGACGGGGCTGAGCGATGAATTCCTGGACGAACTCGATACGGTCCTCCGACGGGTTATCAAGAGCCCATTTCAGTTTCCGAAAATCAAAAATAATGTTCGAAGAGCGCTGCTTCGCAGGTTTCCCTGCGCGGTGTACTTCGGAGTGACCAGAGAAACCGTGGAGCTTATCGCAGTTCTCTACCAGCACCGCGACCCGCGGACTTGGGAAAAACGAATCATCGCCGAATAAGAGCGTGTCGGCCCTCGCCGCTACACCACCAAATTCACCCGCTACCCACACGTCTTGCGAGGTAGCAATTCCAGTTGTTTGGAGTAGAATCTCCCCATCGATCTATCACAGTCCACAACAGCGGCGCAAGGTGGCAATGAGACTCCGCCAGGCCTTTACCTTCCTCACATTGGCGGCGGCGTTGAGCCTTGCCCTGTTTGTCTGGGCATAACAGAAAATTGCAGCGCCGACCTCAAGGTCGTCGAAACAAAGGCGTTACAAAATCTGGTAGCGCCCCGATTTATCGGGGCGGCTTAGCTCGTCGACCGTGCCCAAGGGCTGCGGCCTTGCAAAACCGGCCGGCGCTACGTTTGCTTTCGACATTTCCCCCAGCGACATTTTGTAGCCTCTATCCGTGGTGGATTTTTCTTGACAATCGTAGCGTAGGGTGATACACTAAAGGGTGTCACTGAAGGGGCCTGACATGTCCACGCGCAATTCTACTTCTCTCTTCGATCCCAACCCAACTACTCTGAAAAGTCCGCAGGGCAAAGCTCCGGCGCCAGTCTGCGAAGCACGACAGCGTGCTGCTCATGCGAAGGATGGAAGACTCCAACTTCCGGTTAGTCCGGCCGATCATCCTCCTACTGCTGGAGTTTTAGCGCTAATTGAGGGATGGAAGCTCTAGAGGTTGATGAAAAACGTGGTAACGTCTCTCGCGATCTGCCGGAAAAGAAAGGGGTTAGCGCTGGAATGTCAAGATCTCTCAAAACACTAACTAATTCAAATAAAAGGAGTTAGCTTGAACTTCGGGAGCCGTGATGTGAAAACGCGGGGGGAGAAAATGAAGGATAGTCTGGCGATGTTATTGAAAACAAATGTAGAAAAAATGTCCATTTATGGCCTTCTCGCGATGTTGAAGAAAAAGAACGAGTTAAAATCGCTCTCTGGCGATGTTGATGAAAATAAATGGGAAAACAGATGGGCGCGAGCCCAAGAAAAACTGCTCGTTGGCGCGGCCCACTCACCAATGGCCTTTGGTGGTGGGTCATTTTCATGATCTTGGAGAAGAGGAGGAGACATTGGACGGCAGATTCAACCGGAGAGAATTCCTAAAGATCAGTTCGGCAACGACGCTCGGTGCGGGTTCGATGACGAGCGCTTTCAACTTGGGCGCGGCGGAAGAGGTAAAGCCCCTGCGCGTAGGCATGATCGGAGTGGGCAGTCGCGGGACCAACCACGTGCAGACGCTGCTGGCGATGGGTGTGCAGATCCCCGCGGTCTGCGACATTAATCAGGAGCATCTGGAACGCGCGCAGTCGTTGGTGGAGAAAGCGGGGCAAAAGCGGCCGGAAGGCTACGGTCGCGACACGGAGGATTACCAGCGGCTGGTGTACCGCGACGATCTGGACGCGGTGCTGATCGCCACCTACTGGGAGTATCACGCCCCCATGGCCGTGTGCGCGATGAAGTCGGGCAAGTACGCGGCGGTGGAAGTGCCCGTGGCGCTGACCGTGGAAGAGTGCTGGGACCTCGTGAACACGCATGAGGAAACCGGCGTGCCCTGCATGATGCTGGAGAACTGGAGCTTCCGCCGCGACAACCTCGCGGTGCTGAAAATGATTCGCGCCGGGATGTTCGGTGAAATCGTACACTGCCATTGCGCGCACTCGCACAACTGCATCGACCACTGGTTCTTCGATGAGCACGGGGACATGCGTTGGGGCGGGGAATACCTGGTGAAGCACAATGCCAGCCAGTACACCACCCATGCCCTGGGGCCGGTGATCAGTTGGATGGACATCGGGTGCGGCGATTATTTTGACAAGGTCGTTTCCTTCGCCAATCGCTCGCTTGGGATCAACCACTATTTCACCACCAAGTTTGGTCCCAACCATCCCAACGCGAAGCGCAAATATGCGCAGGGGGATATTGTCACCACCCTGGTCAAAACTAAGAAAGGCAATACCATAGTTATTAATTACGACATGCAGTTGCCCCGGCCTTATGACAACCGCTGGGAGGTCCAGGGCACGGAAGGCATTTACAACGAGCAGCGCAACTCGCTTTATCTCCCCGGGCGCAGTCCTAAATACGAGGAGTGGGAGTCCTTCGACCCTTACCAGGAAAAATACGAGCACGCTTGGTGGAAGGCACAGAGATCGAATTCCGCCGGCGGCGGCAAGAATGAGGTCGGCAGCCAGCTCGCGCTTGGGCACGGTGGGACCGATTACCTCGAGCTGAGTCAATTTCTGAAGGCCGTGCGGAACAAAACGCAAACCCCTGTTGACGTGTACGATTCCGTGATTATGAGCGCCATCTATCCGCTTTCCGAGAAGTCGATCGCGGAGGGCGGTTCGACCGTCGAGTGCCCGGATTTCACACGTGGAAAATGGCAGGCCAGGACGCCGGCGTTTGCCCTTGAAACTTAGCGGGTCGGTTTGCCGTAGCGGCGCGCTCGGAGCAGACTCGTCCAAACTACGCTCGATCCGGTCAACAATGACCGGCGGCTCCGCCGCGTGATGTGCGGAAAGCCTCCGGCTTTCCGCAAGACGGAGCGGCAGAGCCGCGCTCAGCACTGGCATGAGCTGCTATTTTGGACAGCCCAGCTCTCCGTGCGCCGGAACTCGTTGAGAATTCAAGTCTGGCGGTCATAGGCCACCACTACAAGAATTGTATGCGCATCTTATCTCGAATCCAGCGCCTGTTGGCGGTAATCTGCTTTTGCCTGATCGCCGGTGTTCCACTAATCCGTGGTCAGAATACCGCTGCGCCGCCTGCAATCATCCCCAAGCCTGCGACGATAGAGGTCCGGGAAGGGGTTTTTGTTTTCGGTCCGAGCACGACGGTCGATCTGGAAGCAGAGGGCAGCGGGGCCCGGTGGGTGGGCGAGTACTTGTGCGCTCTGCTGTCAAACTCCATGGGACGGGCAGTGCCGCTCCACGTTGCAGCCGGAGCCGGCCCTCGCAGCTCCATACAATTGTCGCTGCGAGCGGCCGGGGCGCTGGGGCCGGAAGGCTACGAGATGACTGTGTCTCCGCATACAATTCGCATTAGCGCGGGCACAGTGGCGGGATTGTTCTATGGCGTCCAGACGCTGCGCCAGATGCTGCCGCCGGAAATCGAATCCCGCTCGCCCCGGACAGAGCGAATGGAAGTGCCGTGCGTAAACATCCAGGACACCCCTCGCTTCTCCTGGCGTGGCCTGATGCTGGATTGCAGCCGAACGTTTCTACCCCTGGCTTATGTCAAGCGCACTATCGATCGCATGGCCTTGTACAAATTGAATGTTCTCCACCTGCACCTGACGGATGACCAGGGCTGGCGGTTGGAAATCAAGAAGTACCCGAGACTGGCCACGGTGGGCGCGAGGTTTGCCGACCGCTACGGCGGCGGCGGTGGCTTCTACTCCCAGCAGGAAATGCGCGAGCTCATCGCTTACGCCAAAGAACGTAACATCACGGTGGTTCCGGAGATCGAGATGCCCGGCCACTCCATGGAAGTGCTGGCTGCATACCCGGAGTTGGCCTGCGACCTCCCCCGGCGGCAGCCCCTGGAAGTGCATCCTTTCTGGGAAGGTGTGCCGGGGTTCTCGCCGCCCTTGTGCGCTGGTAACGACAGGGTCTTTGAAATGTACGGGGACATCCTCTCGGAAGTCATTGACTTGTTCCCGTCCGAATTCATTCATGTGGGCGGGGATGAAGTGCCGAAAGATTCCTGGAGCAAGTGCCCGAGGTGCCAGGCGCGAATCAAGGATGAAGGGCTGAAAGACGTAGAGGAGCTCCAGAGTTATTTCATCCGGCGCATCGAGAAGATCATTGCGGCGAAGGGGCGACGGCTGATCGGGTGGGATGAGATTCTCCAGGGGGGACTGGCGCAGGGCGCGACGGTCATGTCCTGGCGTGGGACCGAGGGTGGTGTGGCCGCGGCCAACTTGGGGCATGACGTGGTAATGACGCCCAATGGGAATTGCTACTTCGATTACTCTTACCATACAACGCCCACGGAAAAAGTTTACGCCTACGATCCGGCGCCAAAAGAGTTCACCGGCGCCATGGCCAAGCGCATCCTGGGCGTGCAAGGCAGCATGTGGACTCACATCGCGGTCACCGAGAAGGCGATTGACTACCAAATGTATCCGCGCCTGGCCGCACTGGCGGAGGTGGCTTGGTCCCCGCAACAGATCCGGGACTGGTCCGATTTTAACGCCCGCCTGGACCGCCACTCTAGACGCTTCCAACTGCTCGGCATCCGCTATTTCGACCCAGCATCTGTCGGCCAAAAGATCGGGGCATGGCAGGCTTCCGATCTTTCCGGCAATGCCCTACGCATGTTTGAGTGGGACGCGACGCCCATTCTAAATAGGGCGGGCGAGTATGAAGTTCAAGTGCGGCGGGAAGAAGGGCAGAAGCCGGTATACGTGCGATCGGTCGCACTGTTGGAAGATGGCAAGGAAATTAGCCGGGAAGTCTTCCCCGGACCACTTACGGAAGGCAACGACGTCGCCATCGGCTGGTTGGAGCTCGGCAAACGCAAGCCCGCCGCCCGTTACACCGTTCGCGTAACTCTCCAGGGCACAAATGAAGGCGGCTTGGCCGGCAGCGTGTGGATGATGGAACCGCTTGCCGCCGGGAGCAAGGCTCTACCCTGACTTAACAGTGGTCCGCCACCTGGCGCCAAATCATGATACTTTGGTGGCGCGCCCCTGGCCAATATTGCCGTGATGCATGCCGACGCCGGAAACGCCCGGTCCAGAAAAGGAGATGGAGATGAATGAAAGCGGTGTGCGTCGCGGACGACGCTCCACGTGGTATTTTCTGCTGCTCGTTTTGGTCAATCTGATGTGGGCTTTCCAGTACACGGGGGCCCGAATCGCGACGCGGAAACTCGGCCCCTTCACCGTCACGCTATTGCCCATGGCTATGGCGGCGTTGCTCCTTGGCATCCTGCTTTTCTCCCGGCGGGGCAGAGAACGCAGAGAGGTTCTAAAGGAACGCGGTAGTTTCGGCTGGCAGTTGCTGAACTTCGCCATACTGGGACTCGTGGGCTGCTTTTTGGCGCAATTCTGTTTGACTTTCGGCGTCAAACTTTCGCTGGCCTCCAATGCTTCCGTCATCACTCTGTCGATTCCAGTCATGACCGCGGTCCTCGCCACGCTCCTCCTGGGTGAGAAGATGAGCCGCCTCCTTTGGATTTCATTTGCTTTAGCCATTTTGGGCGTGTTGCTGGTGTCGGATGTGGACTGGCACACGGTTCACATCTTTCGTGGCAAATATCTGGCCGGCAACGCCGTGATCCTGGTGGCTTGCTTCGGGAGCGCGTTCTACAACGCTTTCAGCAAGCGGATGCTGCGCACCTTCACTCCGCTGGAGGTGCTCGTCTATAGCTACATGGTTGCAATCGTGGCGCTCTTCACGGCGATGCTGGTGCGCGAACCGTTGTCGTGGCGGCAACTGGCTTCTCTCGGGTTCGCGGTATGGCTGAGCCTGGGGATGATTGCGTTCCTCTGCCTGACCTCAGCCATGTTGCTTTTCTTCTGGGTGATTAAGCGGATCGACCTCACCCAGGCATCGCTCTCCTTCTATCTTCTGCCGGTTTTTGGCGTGCTCATCTCCACCATAACCCTGAAGGAGAAGATCAGGTGGCAGTTACTCGCTGGGGGAATCCTGGTATTTCTCGGCGCCTTTCTCGCCACCAAGTACGGGGGGCATTGGCCAGGCTGGACCCCCGCTTCCGCGGGGGTGACAGCGCTGGATTTAGGGGCTGTATTCCGACCTGTCATTCCCGCGAAAGCGGGAATCCACGAGTTTTCACACAGACTCTTTAGCCCGGCAGGTACTCGGATTGCGTCGGCAACGAAGGCAGGCGCCGGTCCCGCAGGCGCGGGACCGGCGCCTGCCGCCCTAAAGGGTGGCGCTACAACTTACGAAATTCAACACGAGGAGGCAGGAAATGACCCCACGCGAGCGCTGGAAAGCCGTACTCTCGGGAAAACGGTCGGATCATGTGCCGTGCGACTACAGCGGCACAGAGGAGGTGACGCAGCGCCTGCTGACGGAGCTGCGTTGCGCCTCTGAACGTCAACTCTGGGAGCGGCTGGGGGTGGACAAGTGCATTCAGTTGACCCCCAAGCACCCCCACGCCAAGGAAGACACCTGGCACATGCAATCTCTGTGGAGTGTGTGGCACATCGGAGTTAGAACAGTGGCCTACGGAGATGGCCTCGGGGTGTACGAGGAGTCTATTTCAAATCCCCTCGCCGGGGCCGAGAGCGCGGCCGATGTCGAGCAGTTCGACTGGCCCGACCCCGCCGCCTGGGATTTCAGCCAGATGCAAGCGAGTTGTGAAGAGTGGAGAGATTACCCGCTTTCGGGAGGGTGTTACGAACCATTCTATCTCTATTGCCACCTTCGCGGCAGGGAGCAGGCCATGGCGGACCTGGTGGTTAATCCGGCCATCGCGGAAGCGGCTCTGGAACGAATCTTCTACATTCACAAAGCGGTCATTGGCCGGGCCCTGGAAGAGTGCCGGGGCATGATTGACCTGATTTACGTCGCGGAAGACCTGGGAAGTCAGGAATCGTTGCTGATGAGCCCCCAGTGCTTCCGAAGGTTCCTGAAGCCGAATATGGTCAAGATGATTGAACTGGCCCATTCCTTCGGGGCGAAGACTTTCCACCACGATGATGGAGCGATCCGGCCGCTGCTCCCGGAGTTGATCGACATGGGGATCGACATCCTGAATCCCGTGCAATGGCGTTGTCGAGGAATGGACCGCGAAGGACTGGCACGAGATTTCGGGGCGGCGGTGGTCTTTCATGGCGCCGTCGACAACCAGTGGACGCTCCCCTTTGGCACCGCCGCTGAGGTCCGCCAGCAGGTCGTTGAGAACATCCGGATTTTGGCGAAGGGCAAAGGGTACATTGTTGCCCCGTGCCACAACTTCCAGCCCAACACCCCCACGCAAAATATCCTGGCTCTCTATGACGCGGTCCGAGAATTCGGCCGGATGGAATGAGCCGGGATTCGTACATCGGCCACCACCCTCTACCCCTCCTTGCCCGAGGGGGGGAATAAGCTCCCCTCCTTGGGCAAGGAGGGGTAGAGGGTGGTTGGATAGCCGCCAGCCTCATGGGGAAGGTGGTGACCGTAGCGAGAATCGTAGCCCTAGCCCCTGGGGCTGATCGTGTCCCATATCTTCTGCTGAACACCAGGGGTGTTAGCGGTGGTGATGCCAAATAGAGCCCCGAAGGGGCGAACTACCTCAGCCCAGGCCAACGGCCCATAAGCGTTAACCTAAGGAGTTGCCCCTTCGATGGAATTGAGGTATGCTGGGGGCATGAGCACTGCGAACCAGGGTCTCGCGGAGTTGGAGAATTGGGAAATCC
>JBEKNU010000259.1:0-10920 GCA_049522495.1 Terriglobia bacterium | reverse complement strand
ATGTCCTGGCGGCCCTCAAGGCCACAACGCGCACCGCTCTTGACCAAGCGATTACAGAAGTGTGGACGGAAACCAAATGTCCTGCTAAGCCACCAAATCATTCGACTGTCTATCGATGGAAAACCCGTTATACCGCTTCTGGAAATGATGTTCGGTCGCTGATGGATGACTCAAACAAGAAAGGAAATCGGACGGGCCGTTTCCCCTCTGAGGTCATGGAGATCTGCGGACAGTCCATAGCTGCCGTCTTCATGACCAGAGAGCGCAACACTTTTCAGGATACGTTTGACGATGCTCTCCTCAAAGTCATGCGGAAAAACGAAATGCGACCGGAGAGCATGGCCTTACCTTTGCCCACGAGACGCCTCATCAAGCGGCTCATCGATGACGTACCGGCATTTGACAAACATTCGGCACGCTATGGTCGCCAGGAAGCCGTCAAACATTTTCGCTGTGTTAAGGGGCAACACATAACCCGGGCGCCGCTTGAACGGGCCGAAATTGATCACACCCATCTCGATTTATTTGTTGTGGATGACGCAAGATCCCTGCCCTTGGGCCGCCCCTGGGTTACTGCATGCATGGATACCTACACGCGCTGCGTTCAAGGTCTTCATATTGGTTTTGTCCCGCCTAGTTATCTGACGGTCGCCAAATGTCTAAAAGACGCCTTCCTTCCGAAGGCGCGGTTAAAAGACGATTACCCTGAAATCAGGTGCGAATGGCCTGCCTATGGGGTGATGCGCGAACTCGTGCTCGACAACGGCGCCGAGTTCCACAGCGACAGTTTGGAGCAAGCATGTTTCTCGCTGGGCATTGAAATGCATTACTCTCCCCGCAAAAAGCCGTGGTTCAAGGGAAAGATTGAACGTTTTTTCAGGACATACAACAAGGGTGTCGCCCACGGTGCCCCAGGTACGTGCTTCAGTAATATTTTCGATCGCGGTGATTATGATCCCGCCAGGCATGCGGTGGTTACGCTCTCCACACTGAGAAAGATCAGTCGTTTGTGGGTAGCGGATGTCTATCACCAGAAACCGCACCGTGCTTTAGGCATTCCGCCTGCGCAAATGTGGAACTCGAACTTCAGGCCGGAGGACATTTCTCTCCCCGATGATCCCAATCAACTCGATGTGATCATGGGACGTGTTGGCCGGCGTGTATTGAGCCATAAGGGCATCGAGCTGGACGGGCTGTTTTACAACTCGCCCGACCTGCACCAAATGCGCTGCAAACACGGCAGTAGATTAGAAGTAGAGATCCGTATCGACGAGAGTGACATCGGACATATCCATGTTCTGTCGCCCAAAACATCTGAGGCATTCAAGGTTCCCGCTTTACGACCCGACTATGCGAATGGGGTCAGCCAATGGCAGCACCAAATATTCCTCAAGTACCACACTCGACACTCCGGCGTGGACAAAGGTCCTAACGGCTGGCTGCAAGCAAAAGAAACCATTTCACGTTTGATCGAAGAGGACTTCGATCTTAAGCGGCGCCGGTCGAGAAAGAGGGTTGGGCGCTACCTGGAGGATTGTAAGCCAGCTATCAGCCGAACAAGCTCAGAAAACGAAATTCCCGTTACCACTCTGCTTCATGTGGATGCGCCCCAACCACCGTATATGCCGGTCCTTCCAGCCTCTACAACTCCCAACGCCGCGATTTCCGGGCGTGACGCAGTGGACGATTTGCTGGTTACAATCGAAGCGAGAGATGCGCATGCATAACCCTGCCACTCTCGTCGATGGCATCCTGGTGCATCATGCGGCATTTGTAGACGCGACTCGGCGCATCGACAACTGTTTTGAACTTGCCCATGAAGCACCCCAGCCGATATGTCTCGCCGTGATCGGGGAGACTGGGACGGGCAAATCTCGCACCCTGGACGCTTGCTATCGGAAACACCCAGCCGTTCGCGGTGATGCTGGCATGCATATACCAATTTTGCGTGTGACGGCACCTTCCAAACCGACAGTTAAGGGTCTCGCTGAAATCATGCTGGAAGCGCTCAACGCGCCCGACACGACCCGTGGCACGGAAAATGAGAAAACAAGACGGGTGAAGATCCTAATGCGCAACACCGGGACGAGGCTGCTGATGATCGATGAATTTCAGCATTTTTACGATAAGGCCACGCAGTTGATAATGCACCATGTTGCTGACTGGCTCAAAATCCTTGTCGATGATGTTCGATGCGTATTGGTTGTGGCTGGGCTACCTCCCTGCAGAATCGTGATTGACCAAAACGAGCAACTGGCGAGACGCTTTCGTGCCCCTATCCATCTGCCCAGATTTTCATGGAAGGACGTGGACCACCGCCAGGAGTTCACCCGAATCCTTAAGGCGTTTCACAAGGTGTTGATTGGACACTTCGATCTACCACTGCTTCATACAGAATCCATGGCGTTCAGGTGCTATTGCGCCACTGGGGGCTTGATCGGGTACTTGAGCACGTTTCTGCAACAGGCGGTGTGGGATGCTATCGCGGACAATAGGAAGCGCATAACGCTCGACGATTTGAACGTTGCACACGAGCGATCTGTTTGGGACCCACGGGCCTTCCAGAGTCTTTCAAGACCATTCGGTACTAAGTTCGAAACCGAACCCACTATCGAGTTATTGCATCAGGTCAGCCAGATTGGGACAGCGATCCCCGCGAACAAGCCCGGGCGAAATAATGCTCGGAAACCAGGCGAATCGGTCGCCGCATGTTTGGTCGCAAGGTGAACGCTGAGCTTTTGGTCCGCCATCCACCACCATTCCCCACTGAGAGTCTCTTCGGGTACATTCTCCGTCTCAGTCAAGAGAATGGCTACACCACACCTTGGACCCTATTCTTGACTGCGGGGATGAAACCGCATGAAATCAGAGGGGCCGGTGTCAGGGTTACGAAGTTGGCGAGATTCGCCAATCGCCCTTCATCTGAATTGGATGCCATAGCGTACTCTTCACCTGAAAGGCGGCGGTCTTGTCGTTTGCTTGGGCACCCTCTAGTCCTCACAGACTTGAATCTGAAAACTCCTAAGTTTTGTCCCCAATGCGTGGCGGAGAAGGGCTTCATCGAGGGACATTGGGACTTGACGCTGATGACCGGATGTCCTATCCACAGACAATCACTGCTTTCGTCCTGCCCGAAGTGCGGCGGCCCGGTGCGCTGGCTTAGGAGAGGATTGCTGGAATGCCAATGTGGCGCTGATCTAGATGGCGACCAACCGCCCATATCCTTGGCCGAGGCGAGCCTCCTTGGCATTGTTCGAAACAGAGCACTTCATCTCGCCCCTTCTACAGAAAACCCTTCGGGATTGCCCCTTGCCGGTCTGCAATCCATGGATCTGCGAACTTTACTTTTTGTGATATTGACCCTTGGGAAGCGGCGACTGATCGCCGATAGCGCTGATTGGCGAAACTCCAAGAGCCTGATACGTGCGGCTGCGCATGTTCTGGGGAACTGGCCCGCCAACTTCTTTGGTTTGCTCCAAGAGATCGGAGCAAAGGCCTCCACACAGACCACCAATGGAAGCGTGCGACAACAGTTTTCTAACATCTACTGGGTGTTATTCAAGTACAAAATAATCGGCAAACCGGAACAGGCCCACTTTCTTAGAATCGCATTCTTGGATTTTGCATTGAATCATTGGGGGCGAGGCTTCGTAGATCAGCGATTATTAAGGAGATCGGGCAAGGAACTCCCCTCGAAGCGATTCCAAACGCCAGCAGAAATCGCCAAAGGCCTTGGTGTGGATCCGAGAACCGCCGCTCGATTGCTCGAAGATAAAAAGATCTTCCGAAAGAGCATAAGAAGCGGAAAGCTTGAACGTAGCCTGGTTGACAGCAATTTAATCGATATTCCGCGTACTTGTCCAGGCAGGGTCTACAGAGCCAGAAAGGCAGCTGCGATGATAGGTTTGTCGCCTGCTGTCTTGAGAAGCCTAAAGACCAGCGGCGACTACGAGGTTAGGCATCTTTTTCCGACGGCCCCGGGTTTCCACGTGCTGGATATTAAGGCGTTTGCACAAAAGGTGCTTAAACTGGAATCCCCGCGTGCTGCTGGTGTGCCGCCGCGACAGAACTGTCTTCCGTTGAGGGAGGGCACAAAGGGCTTCCCTGGATATCTCGGCGGAGGAGCCGAAGTAGTTCGAGCGATACTGTCGAGGGACTTATCCGTCGGAAGGAGTATTGACGGCACAGTTGGAGGGGTGCTGATTCCATGCGAGGAATTTAACTGCTTTGTCGAGAAGGCCCGCTGCCGCATCTTTGGAAAGTTGAGATAATGCGGCCGAACCGCTCGTGATCTTTGCTGTGATCGTGAATCTATTCCTGGCTTGATTGCATCGAGTCTGCTCGCAAGTAGAAAAACACGTGTCGGCGTGCGGATAACAGAAGAGTCGATCGCGCAGTTTAACCGAGAATATGTAAGAATGGCGACTGTTGCGAAAGCATTGGATACCAGTTCGCGGGCGCTAGAGTCCTTCTGTCGGAAAAATGACATTTCGGTAGTCATCATCTATTGGAAGCGGAATCGCGGACGGCGACTGTTGGTTCGCAAAACAGATGCCCAGGTACTTCTTCGTATCAAAAGCAGATAAGAGCTAACTCCGCATGGTCCATGTCTTGCGGCCACTGCGGCGGCGGAATCACCGGCGACGCGATGGCTGCTGGCAGCAACAGGTTAAAAGAGAACCAGGTTTTTGAGATCCTCATCGGCGGAGACGCGGGAAGAACTCGATATCAGACTCTACAGATGTGGCGATGGTGGGTCAGTGTGGATTGAATCGCAACCTAGGCGTTCAAAAACATAAGGCGACAAGACGGGAGCTATCCCCTCACCGCCGCGTCTGGCCGCCATGCATAGTGAGCTAAGATTGCAACTCATAGAAGTTGGATGAGTTTCTCGTCCTCCTGAATCACTTGATCTCTGATATCATTGCCTACATTCTTCACGAGCAGGTTGGATTTATGAACAAGACACCTGCGGAACTCCTTGTTGCATTGAACTGTGGAGGGCTGAATTTCGTGCATGTGATTGCTGAACGACTGGCGGTTACGGTTTCGCTGAACGTCGAGAGTTGACGATCGGAATGGCCCCCGAGGGTGCTTGCGAGTAGTCGCCAGTGCAACCCTGGATCACACGATGTCTGCAAGACGAGGTTTTCCATTCTCTATGCGTTCATCCCCCACGGCAGGCGTCGCGCTGATTGCTCTCCAGTTGTTTTTCACCACGGCATCGATCGGGTCTGCCCAGAGATTATCTCCGCCGCCTCCGGCATTAACCCAGTTGGCCAGCGACAAGAACTACGTTGATGTATCGAATTTCCCCCATGTCCATCTGAGTTTGCGATACGCTTCAGAAAACAACTTCATGAAAAGGAACGTGTATGGCGAATTTCGTCAGTGTTTTCTTCACCAAATCGCCGCCGAGAAATTTCGCCTGGCTACGAGCGCGCTTGAACAGGAGAAGCCAGGTTGGAAGTTCCTGGTATTTGACTGCTTGCGGCCCCGGTCGATTCAGATAAAGCTTTTTGATGTCGTCAAAGGAACTCCGCAGGAGCCGTATGTTGCCAACCCCAAAACCGGCTCCCTTCACAATTACGGTTTCGCCATCGATTTGTCGCTTGAGGACGAGCATGGGAATGAACTGGACATGGGAACCGGGTTCGATGATTTTCGCCCGCTCTCCCATCCGAATCTCGAACGGGAAAATCTGAAAGCGAGGAAGCTGACCACAGAGCAACTGGAGCATCGCCTCACCTTGAGGAAGATCATGGTGAAAGCGGGTTTTATTCAATTGCCCATCGAATGGTGGCACTTCGATGCTCTCTCGAAGGAAGAACTCAAAGGGCACTACAAGATCGTTGAATGAGTGTGACAGGGAGCAAGATGGAAACAGCGCCCAGCGCGGCTTATCCCGGATTGCTGGCGATGGCTTCGTTTTTCGCACGCTCGAAGGCCCTCCAAGCAAAACGAGTGGTAAAGGACGCGTTTGTTCCGCTTCCCCGACTGAGAGAAGGAACGCCGGCTGAATTCCCCTTCGTGCTGGCGGAATCAACCTCAACGCTAAATACCTGCACTGATCCGCGCGAGCACCCACTCTTGCTCGGAAAAATCCAGAACCTGCGACTTGCGTGCCGTCGAATTCACCACCGCGTTCTCCTTCCCGGGGAAGTCTTCAGTTTCTGGCGGCAAGTTGGCGCGCCGTGGGGCTTGCGAGGCTTTGCGATCGGCCGCGAAGTGCGTGAAGGTTGCGTGATTCCAACGAGGGGAGGGGGCTTATGTCAACTTTCGGGTTCCTTGCTGGATGTGGCCACGGCTCTCGATTGCGAATTGGTGGAGCGCCATCGCCACACGGCTTTGCCCGCTGATATTCCCTATCACGCGCGAAGGGACGCCACGTTGTTTTGGAACTACGTGGATCTAAGATTTCGCACGTCGGTTCCCATCCTCTTCGAGGCTTGCCTGACCAGGGAATCGCTTACGGTCAAGCTGAGGGGCAAAGCACCCCGAATTCCGATGGTGCCGATAGAGGACGCGCGCGTCCTGAGCCCGCCCCTGCAAATCGGGGGGAGTTGCTACTCGTGCCTTCAGACCGACTGCGCGCGTCATGTTGGTGAGCCCGGGAAAGCTGCGCAAAACAGACTCGGCAAGACGGCGTTTCTGCTGGATGAATTTCAGCCTGAATTCGACGGGTATGTTCATGCGCACCTGGGGCCCGGAGATCACCTGCTCATGCCGTATCCCGCGGGCGACGAACGCCACGTTCGAAGCGCCAATCCACAAGTGAGAACGCAGACGTTTCCCTCGTTTCGAATTCGGCGTTCCTGGAAACTCCGGTCGGCTGTTTCCCAGGGTATCACCGTGGCGAAGGCGCACTTTGAGCTTGCGGAAGCCGCGGCGAGAATCTACAGCAGGCGCATTCGCTATGATGTGGAGCACCTCGCGGTGGCCCAGACCTTCCTCCCCCACCTGTGGAGGGTGGGATTGCTGGGTGGCCGGGCCTTTGACGTACTCATGTACCGCTTGCCCGTGAGAGTTCTCGAGAGGGAATTGGACAAAGCTGCCCACCTTTATCCCCAGAGTCGGACGCTTGCTGAATTTCGGGCGCCGAGTTGGTTCGCAGAGGCCGAGGAGGAGGCGCTGGCAGCGGCGAGAACAATTGTTACGCCCCACCCGCAGATTGCGGCGCTGTTTACCAACGTGACCAGGCTGGCGTGGGAAAGGCCGACCCAAGAGGCAATGGGAGTTGATATCAAGAAGCAAAAGGATATGATCGTTTTCTTGGGACCCACACTCGCTCGCAAAGGCGCCTACGCGGTGAGAGAGATTGTTAAGCAGATGGGCTTTGAGCTGACTGTCGTGGGCGCGGAGTTTGAAGGGGAAGACTTTTGGCGAGGCCTTCCGATTACACATATCCCGTTCCGGCAGTTGCCATGGCACAGAATACATACCGTGCTGCAACCGGCTCTCTTTGAATATTGGCCGAGGCAATTGTTGCGGGCCCATGCGGCGGGGAGCCGTCTGGTAATCTCACCCTTCTGCGGGATTGAGGAAGATCGCACCCGGGGCATTTACCAGGTTCCATTCGGCGATACGAGCTCTGCCGTGGCGGTTATGGAAACCCTCATGGCGAGTCGAGGAGGCTTACAATGCGCTTGATAATGTTCACTATTCTTATCGCTGCCCTCCCGCTTCCGCCCGTTGCTGCGGCAAATTCTGCGAACGTCATCGCGGCGACCGCAACCAGCAGTTCGGCACATGCAGCGTCGGTGAATTGTCTGCTCAAGCCGGATTGCCCAGGTTCATGGTCACCGGGCTCGGCTGATTCGGGCGCCAACGAAGGGGTCTATGTTCAGTTCGAAACCGCGATTGATTGCGACACTGTCGAGCTCTTGACAAACGTTAAAGATCCGAATGCGGCTTTCACCGTGTCCGTCAATGGCGCACTAATTCCGCGCTCGCGTGCAGCGAAGACGCTCGCGGCGGGTGGCGCGGGCAGGTATGCCGCACGGTACGCCGTACCGGGTAGTCGGGTCAAATCGATATTTTTCCGCCTGGGAGTCCAAAAGGGCGGATGGCAGAATTTCTCACTCGATGCGATTCGGTTCTATAAGCAGGGGAAAACTATCGATCCGAGGCTTCCACTCCTTGTGCCTGCATCAGTGACCGCCAGCTCAGTGCTGGAACCCACGGTTGCATACCAACCTGCGAACCTGTTTGATTCTCGCTACGACTTTGCTTGGTCCACGAACGGAAAGGCCACTTCGGGTAAGGGTGAGTTCGTAGAGATCAGATTCAGCCAGCCCCAAAATGTTCGTGGACTTATTATTTGGAACGGTTATGAACGCTCGGAAGAGCACTACAAAGCCAATGGCCGCTTGGCGGAAGCCTCGGTAAGCGATGGGCAAATATCCAATAGGTTCCCGGTCTTGGATAAAATGGGAAGCCAAAAGATTGCTTTTGCACATCCCTTGATGAACGTATCGTCGCTGAAATTCACCATTGAGGGTATTATTCCGGGAACCAAATACCCGGATGTGCTGATTTCCGAGCTCCGGTTCATCGACGATCATGACCAGATTCTGATGCCGCAGGTGAAAGGCATAGTGCCGGCGGGAAGCCCCGTAACGGCCGCGATGATCGACAGATCTTTCTCCTCGGTTGCGTGCAGTTCTTCGGTTGTTCCTGGCAACTTCCAAAGGAGTATGCGCTTGCGCAGCGACGGCAGTTTTGTAATCTATGGGACGGTCATGCAAGGAGAACCCATCAACAAGATGACCGACCAGGTTTGGGAAGGAAATTGGGAATTGCGGGGAGTCGGGGTCAGAATATTTGGCCAACGGTACAGCGACACCGTGGTAGTGACTGAGTATTCACAAACCGCGCACAAAGCCCCTCCATCCATTTTCCAGAGTGACCTCAAAACTGCGAGATTTCATGATCTGACCGCGACAGAAAAATATCAGCTCGGTGCTTTGATTTGGACCCACCTTAGTGGCGCGACGAAAGGGGAAAGCGGAAGTCCCTTGGAAATCATGGGTGTTGGCGATAAGGTACTCGCGAAGGGCTCCGACGAGAAGGCCCTCCTGACAAATCTGGTAAAGAGCCTGGAAAGTTTGAATCCCTGGACAGTCAGCTCCCCCATTCTGGCGGACGCGATGCTGCCGTCCGACGACATTGGTTCTTGTGGATCGTCCTTTTAGTGAACGCGCGAAACTCGCGGGTTTGGTTGCCTTGCTCGTGTTGCAGGTGGCCTGTTTTGCTTATTACCTAAGCCACTCGAGATATTTGCCAGGCACCGACGCCTATTACTACGCTCTTCAAACTCAGTCGTTGCTCGATTCCGGCCACCTCAAAGTGCCAGATGTCGCTGTTTTGTACTGCCTGATTGCAGCGGTTTGCCGAGTTGGCGTATCCATTGAGGCCGCTTTTCGGATCGCCCTTGCCGGGATTTTCTCCATCTATAACTTGGGATGCTTGCTCCTGATTGTCCGGCTTAAGGATAAGACCGAGTCAGCGGCTATATTGCTTTGGGTTCTCGGGAGTTCCGCCATCGCCTTCCACACCGTTGAATTTCCAAAACTCAGTTTGGGACTTTCCCTGGTTCCGATCTGGTTCTTACTTGCCGCCGGCACGAGGAAGGGACGGGTTTTTTGGCTAGTGGTGCTGCTCGCCACTTGTGCCCTATTGCATCCGATGCTCATATTTTTGGTTTTGCTCTTCGTCTTGACACTATTGATTGGACGGGGGAGGCTGGCTGATGCGTGGATAAGGAGATTTTCCATCAGCAGCAGGATTGGCGTGTTGGTCGGATGCGCGCTTATGCTTGTTGCCTCCACAACCTTGTGGCCTGGCCTGAGACTCCGGTTCGCGTCGCTTCGGCCGGGGACGCCCGGCGTCGTCTCACTCGCCACATCAGGCGACATTCCCCGTGATCTGATTGCCACGATCTCGGTCATTTGGTTGCTCCTGTTATTGTTTTTCATCGACCATTTACTGAGCGGTTCCAGCAGGTGGAAATATCTGATCGCCGCCACGCTGGTTATTCCGTTCTGGCCAGATCGTGACACCGGCTTTTTTGGATTGGGTGGAAGGCTTGCGGTAGCGTTTGTCTTTCTGGCAGTTCCACTCATCATTGTGATGGGCGATGAGAGGGACGATCAGGGCAGACTGTTCACATGGCTGCAAAGTTCGCGTGCCAGAGGGTGCCTTGCCCTAGTTGCCATCGCCATAGCATGCGCCCTGCCGATCCGCCTGAACGGCTACAATGGACTGCTTGTGGGCGAGGACTACGCGTCATACGAAAGAGTTGTGGCGGCCTTGAGTCACGATGATATTCGCATGCTGATAGCGCACCGGGGCCTCGATTTCTTCTACAGCTACCGGCTGCGCCGAGACGCCTTTCACTTCGATCCGGAGCCGAATTGGAATCGCGCCGAGATCTGGCGTGTGGCCATGCGCATCACGCCGGAGGAGGCAGCCTACTACTCGTCAGCACCTTGCCTTTGGAGTGAAACCGCAAGGACAATTCCCCACACGGACTATCTGTTGGTCCGTGAAGACTGTTGGGAACGGCTTCGGTCCACGCTGACTCGCACTGATAATCCTGACCTCTACATCGAGGTTTGGAAGGATCCTGAAAATCCATCGCAGCGGCGGCCAGGCTTCCTACGCAGCAAGCATCACAATGTCATTGGGGAGTCTTACCCGGCGTTTTCTGGAGACGGAAACTAATGATACGGAGCACCCACAGGCTGCCGCATGGTTCAGGGAAAGTGCCTCCGGTTAAGCGGTATTCGCAGCTTATGCGTAAATTCATAGCGACAGTCGCACGTTATGGGGGGTTCGAGTCTCACGTTATGGGGTCTCACGTAGCGTAAGTCCTTGATTCTTCAATGCGTCGATTCTCATCTTATGCGTCAACGCACA
>JBEKNU010000258.1:0-10942 GCA_049522495.1 Terriglobia bacterium | reverse complement strand
TCGTTCATGGTGGGCTCCTGAGCATAGATTCAGGAGGAGTGTAACCGACTTACGTCGGTCTGTCAATATAATAATGATATGCCAGACCTAAAACAGTGGAGTAAATGTAGAAACTCCAGGGGCACGCCATGGCGTGCCCCTACGGGCAGGGAATTGTGCACGCGTTCGAAATCCCGCGAGCAAGCTCGCCGGGAGGAAAGCGACAGCAAGCTGCCGCGCTCCAATGCTACGCGCGCGCAAACTGGCGATTTAGAAAGAGAGAACTCATGCAGGTCCATAAAGAGGGCGGCCATCGGCTGTTTCAAAGCGATCCCGAGTGTGCGGAAACCGTGTCGAAGATGCTGGCGGATTTGGAACAGCGCGGCATGGATGCAGTGCGCCAGTACAGCAAGAAATTTGACGACTGGTGCCCCGCCGACTTTGAATTGAGTCCGGCACAAGTGGAAGCCGCCATCGCGGCCGTCGATCCGCGCGTGATCGAAGACACGGACTTCTGCCAGGCCAACGTGCGCGCGTTCGCACAGGCCCAAATGAGCACCTTGCACCCCCTCGAGGTGGAAACGCGCCCGGGCATCATTCTGGGGCACAAGCACGTGCCCATTAAATCGGTGGGGAGCTACATTCCGGGCGGCCGCTATCCCATGTTCGGGTCGGCGCAAATGAGCATTATTCCCGCCAAGGTGGCCGGGGTGAAAAACGTGTACGCCTTTACCCCGCCGGTGAAGGGACAGGGGTATTTCCCGGCGACGGTAAATGCCATGAAGAAGGCGGGCGCCGACCGCATCTTCATCCTGGGTGGAGTCCCCGCCTTCGCTATGATGGCTTTTGGCATGGGAGTCTTTCCACCCGTCGACATGCTTTGCGGGGCAGGGAACATGTTTGTGGCCGAAGCGAAGCGGCAACTTTACGGCCGATGCGGCATTGATCTGCTGGCAGGGCCGACCGAGATAATGGTGATCGCGGACGATTCCGCCGACGCAGCGCTGGTGGCCTGCGATCTTCTCGGGCAAGCCGAGCACGATCCCAATAGCGGCGTTGCCCTGATATGCTTCAGCCACGACTTTGCGCGCCGCTGTGAGGGCGAGCTCAATCGGCAATTGGAAGTGCTGCCCACCAAGGATGTGGCCGCGCTCTCCTGGCGCGATAACGGCAAGATCTATATCGCCGAGAGCCGGGAGGAAGCGGTGGCGCTCGCCGACGACTACGCCCCCGAGCACCTGGAGATCCAGACGGCCGACCCGGATTATTATCTCCAAAACCTCCGCAATTACGGCTCGCTGTTCGTAGGCGCGGAGACCACCGTGGCCTATGGCGACAAGTGCATCGGCACCAATCACATCCTTCCCACCAGCCGCGCCGCCCGCTATACAGGGGGCCTGTGGGTAGGGAAGTTCCTCAAAACCGTGACTTATCAGAAAATGACGCCGGCGGCTAGCAAGGTGATTGGCGAGGTCACGGAGCGGCAGTGCGAGGCGGAGAGGATGCTGGCCCACGCGATTACGGCGCGCGTCCGGGTGGAGCGATATTCTTAGTAAGGAGAAACCCATGGTTACCAATGCCCTCGAGCTGGAAAAGCCGCGGCCCCTCGTGGGCGATCAGCTCAAGGGGCGTATAGCGATTGTGACCGGCGCCGGCAGCGGGATCGGCAAAGCCATTGCCGAGGCCCTGGCGTGCGAGGGTGTTACCGTGGTCGTGAATGACATCGACACGGAAAGCGGAATGGCCGTCACTCAGGGCATCAATGGCTCAGGAGGGGAAGCGGTGTTCCGTTTCGGCGATGTTTCGGACGTCAAGGACGTCATGGGCCTGATCCGCACCACGGTTGACCGTTACACGCGCATCGACATTCTGGTGAACAACGCCGGTTTGCAACACATCGCCCCCATCCCGGAATTTACCGAAGAGAAGTGGAACCAATTGATCGGCGTGATGCTGACCGGGCCGTTTCTCACCACCAAATACGCCTTTCCGCACATGATGGCGCAGAGGAAGGGACGGATCATCAACATCGCCTCCACCCAATCGCTGGTGTCGGCGGAATTCAAGGCGGCGTACGTCTCGGCCAAGCATGGCGTCCTGGGCCTGACCAAGGTCACCGCTTTGGAAGGCGCGCCGCACAACATCACTGCCGTCGCCGTGTGTCCGTGCTTCGTGCGCACGCCGCTGGCGGAAAAGCAAATCGCCGGGCAAGCGAAGTTTCATGGCTTGACCGAGCAGGAAGTGGTGGAGAAAATTATGATGGCGCCCGCCGCTCTCCATCGCTTGCTGGAACCGGAAGAGGTCGCGGCGCTCGTGGTATACCTCGCGACGGATGTGGCGCAGTGCATCACCGGTTCGGCAGTTCCCATTGATTGCGGCTGGACGGCGAGGTAAGGACACTTATGGCTGATTTCACTCCCACAGAGCGCACACAGGTGCACCGCCTCCCCAAGCGCGGTGTATACGAACGGGAGGCGGTTTATCGCATTCTCGACGAAGGCCTGGTTTGCCACGTCGGATTTGTGGCGGACGGCAAACCGGTGGTGATTCCCACCGGCTACGGCCGCAAGGACGACACGCTCTACGTCCATGGCTCGACGGCCAGCCGCATGTTCCGCGCGCTGGGCAAGGGCACAGACTTGTGCATTACCGTCACGCTGGTGGACGGACTGGTGCTGGCGCGCTCGGCTTTCCATCACTCCATGAATTACCGCTCCGTGGTCATTTTCGGCAAGGCCACGGTGCTGGAAGATCCTGCCGCCAAGCGAGCGGCGCTCCAGGCGTTCACCGACCACGTTGCGCCGGGTCGCTGGCAGGAAATCCGCCAGCCCACTGAGAAGGAACTGCAAGCCACCACCGTTTTGGCCGTGCCGCTGGAAGAAGTTTCCGCCAAGGTGCGCACGGGCCCGCCCCTCGACGACGAGGAAGACTACTCGCTCTCCGTCTGGGCGGGAGTCCTTCCCTTTGAACTTACCCCCGAATCGCCGCTCCCCGATGGCCGCCTGCCCAAGCAAATCGCCGTCCCGGAGTATGTGCGGCAATATAGCCGAAAGCGTCGGTGATAGGTCAGTATGCACATGTGTTACCTTCCGTTTTCGGGATCCCCGATTCGTCCTCAATGGGGGACACTTCACTCCCAAGTAAATTTCCCAAGTGTTTGATGCCAAACATACTTCCTCGACCCGGAATGGCAAGATCGTAGGCTCCAGTTATCCACAGGGGTGCTGAAGAAAATGGGCGGGCAGGATTTTGTGCATCTTGTGCAGCAACGAGTGTGGCAACTCCCTATCCTTGGGTTTTTCTCCAGGCCGGCATCCCCGCTGCTTCTTTGGAGTTGAGGAGATCGGTGGACGAGCACGCTTGTGGTGCGGCGGTTATCTGGACGGTCCCCAAAGCAGCGATCCCCTGTGCGATATCCATCTCAGGAAAGTGAGCGGGCATGCAAATCGCGGCGCGATGTCGCCAGGTTCGTCTTGAGCATTCTCTATCTCTCGAAGCCCTCGCGGCGAAAGCGGGGGTCTCCAGTAACCTCCTCGCCAGGTTCGAGAACGGGGAGGAGTTACCGACACTCGAAACGCTCGACAAGCTGGCGGAGGCCCTGGGGGTGCCCCTCTCCGGTCTTTTTTATGACAATACGGATTCGAACTTGACCCCGCGTTTGACGCCGCGCCCCACTTTGCAAGAACTTATCGAGGAATCGATCTTCGCAGCTCCGGATCCCGCTGCTTCGCCCAGCCCACCGCAAACTGCCCCCGAACGACAGCCCGACTCTCCACCTCCCGCAAGCGCTGCCCGCCGCCGGTGATCACCCCACTATCATCCCGTCTCCGAATCGACGCTCGCAAGGAGAGGTCCAGGGTGTTAAGCTTATTTGGAAGTCAGATAACCTGACCTGGGCGAGGCGGCGAACATGGCAAACAAGTTTGGTAAAGATATTCTGATTCAAGCGCAAAATCCCAAGAACGCGGCGGCCTTTTACGTCAAACAGCTTGGGTTTGAGATTACTGGCGAAACTCCAGAGATGATCAGCTTCCATGGTGAAAACATCAACCTTTTCATCGAGAGAGGTCCGGCGCTCGGGCCGGTGTTGGAAGTGATAGTCGACAATGTCCAAAAAGCCAAACTCCGGCTGGTGAAGAATGGTTTCACAATCGTCAAGGACGAGCCGGATTTTCCGAGATGTTACGTCAAGGATCCCTTCGGCTTGATTTACAATCTGACGGCCTAAAGAGCGTGCCGGCGGCTTAAATGAAAACCTGTCCCACTTGCCACGCCACCTATCCTGACTCGATCGCGTTCTGCTCGCGCGATGGCGCGGGGCTCATAGCCACAGGGACGTGGACTCCCGGGACCCTCGTGCGCGGCCGATATCGTATCCTTGGCAAAATCGGCGAGGGCGGCATGGGCGCCGTTTACAAGGCTAAGCACACGGGGTTTGACGAGCTGCGCGCCATCAAGGTGCTCAATCCGGAACTCACCGGTGATGAGATATTCCGCGAGCGCTTCAAACGCGAAGCTTACATCACCCGCAAACTTCACCACCCCAACGCCGTGCAAGTGGAAGACATCGACGAAGCCGAAGACGGCTGTCCCTTCATCGTCATGGAGTACATCCAGGGCCAAAGCCTGAACCGGGTCATGCAGGAGCAGGGCCCGATGCCCGCGCCGCGCGTGTGCGCCATCGCCAAACAAGTAGCCGCGGCGCTGGACGCTGCTCACAACCTGGGCATGGTTCACCGTGACATCAAGCCGGAAAACATTGTGCTGGTCCAAACCGCCGAGGGGGAAAAGGCCAAGGTATTAGACTTCGGCATCGCCCGAATCAAAGAAGCGGGAAGGGGGGAAGAGCCCAAGGGTATGGAGTTGACGGGCGGGGGATTTGTGGTGGGCACTCCCCTCTACATCTCGCCCGAGCAAGCGCAGGGAAAGCGTGGCGATGACCTGGACGGACGCTCGGACCTTTATTCCCTCGGTATCGTCATGTACCAGATGCTGACGGGCGACTTGCCGTTCAAATCCGAGACCACCATGGACATGCTGATGGCGCATATCCAAAAGCTGCCCAGCCCGATTCGCCTGGTTCGCCCCGACGTGCAGATTCCCGACGCGCTCGCCAGCCTGGTGATGCGCATGTTGCAGAAAAAACGGGAACTGCGCCCGCCCTCCGCCGCGGCGTTGATCGAGGACCTGATGCGTGCCGAGAAGGGAATGCCCGCGCTGGCGTTACCTATTCCCTCCCCAACTGCTCAAGCGGTTCCTTCCGCACCCGGTGGAACCGTTCTTGTTCCAGTCCCGCCCGCGCCGGTGGCTCCACGCCCGCCGTACGCGGCGAAACCCGTCGTGCCACCTTCCTCCCCTGAACCCGACACCGCCCGGCCGTTCTTCCTGCGGCCATCCGCAATCATGATCCTCGCTCTCCTGGTGGGGGGAGGGATTTGGTACTACGTCATGCACCGTCCGGCGAACGAAATCGCCCGCCATCAGGCGGCAGCCACGGACTTCGAACGCAAACAGCTCTACCCGCAAGCGGAGGAGGAATACCGCGCCGCCGTCCAACTTGACCCCAACAATGCGGCGCTCCAGTCAGCGCTCGGGCATGTGCTGGTGCAGGAAAGAAAGTGGGACGAGGCGATCAGCGCCCTGCGCGCGGCGATTTCTCTGCAATCCGACGACGCGGTGGCCCACAATAACCTCGGCGTGGCTCTCCAGACCGTGGGAAATGTGGCGGCTGCCATTCCGGAATACCAGGAAGCGATTCGCATTCAGCCCGATTACCTGGAAGCGCATTCCAACCTGGGCCACGCCCTCGAGAAGCAAAATGATCTGAGTGGCTCGATCACCGAATACCACGAAGTGCTGCGTTTGAAGCCGGACGACGCCGAAGCGCACTTCCACATCGGATTGGCTGAATATAAACAAGGCAATCCCGACGGCGCGGTGGATGAATATCGTGAGGCCATTCGCCTCCAACCCGGATTTGCGCTCGCCCACTTCGGATTGGGCGGGGTTCTCTATAACCGTGGGGATCACGATGCGGGTATCGAAGAGTTGCGAACCGCCTACTCCCTTTCCCCCGAGGATCCGGAAATTCGCGCCGCCTACCAAAAGCTGCTCGAAAAGTGACAGTGGCTTCCTGCTGTACAAGCGAGTTCAATTCGCCTAATTGCCACTTAAAGCCGTCGCTACAGTAAGCTGACCCGCAATCGCGGTTGACATTTTGTCTTCTTCGTGCCATCTTGACGTAAAGGGCTTCTACATTCAAATTTGGAGGGCGCCAATGCCAATCTATCTCAACTTTTCAGGTATAGGAGGGAATGTTAAGGCTGGCGGGGATGGGAAAATTCTTGGTGTGAAACTAGGGCGGAATGACTTGACTCCCAAGAATATTGGATTTCACATTAACACGATTGGCTCCGCCACGGGTGGGGCGGGAGCGGGGAAGATTAAGTTCAACGAGTTCACAATCAGCAAAGTAACCGACTCCGCTTCGCCCCTTTTCTTCCGCCAGAGCATGGCAAAAGGCAAAACGATCCCCAAAATTACGTTCAGTTTCTTGAAGCCGAATGCTCATGGGAAGAACATACCCACACTTGTGATCGAGCTAACCAACGCCACCGTTGTGAGTTACTCGCGGGGACGCAACCTACCCGGCAACTTAAAGCATTCGAAGACAAATGAGTTTGAGACAGAGGATGTCACGTTCTCATTTCAGAAGATTGAGATTACGTGGACTGACGGGGGAATCAGCGCACAAGACGATTGGGAAGCGGCTGCGTAAGTTCGACAGTGGGTCAATGGGATGTAGCGGCGGTGCCCCGACCTTATCGGGACGCCGCCATTTGGCGGGGTATACTCCCCGCTCCGGCAAATTACCTCGCTATCGTAAACCCACCTTTTTATAAGGTTGAAAATCAATAAAACAGAATTAAAATGAGCCAGGGGTCGCACGTGATGCTCACAAGCGAACAACAGCGTGCGCTGGTCCAGTGGACAAACCTGCTGGCGGAGGGGGGATTGGACCGCGTGTTGATCCACAATCCGCCGAGTGGACCTCCGCAGGTGGCGGAGAGATTCCGGGTACTGGCGCGGCTATTCGGCAAGGGTCAGGCCGTCGAGCGGCACGATCTCCTGGCGTGCGTGCCGGAGGAACTGCTCTCGACCCTCGAAGCGCTCGGCCTGCTGAATGGGATCGGGGACCGGGTCGCGCCGGCGTACCGGCTGTTGTCCCACCTGGGGCTCTGGCTGTTCTGCGAAAAGACCTCCCCCTCGACAAAGTTCTACTACGGGAATTGCTCGCTGGAGCTTAGCCGCATGTTTGACGGGGCGGGGGGCACCGTTCTGGACCTGTGCTCCGGCGTCGGGACGCAGGCGTTGGTAAGCGCCCGGACCGCGGCGCGCGTGACCGCGGTGGAGATCGAGCCGCTGGCCGCGAAGCTGTTCTGGGTCAACGCCGCCATGAATGGACTGGCGGACAAGGTGGAACTGGTCATCGGCGATTTTTTCGAGCCGGTGGCGGGGCAAAGGTTCGACGTGATTTCCTGCAACCCTCCGTGGATGCCCGTGGCGCCGGAAGTGCGGTATCCGATGTACGCGGACGGCGGAGCCGACGGGTTGATATTTGTGCGCCGCTTGATGGCCGGGCTGCCGGAAGCCCTTGTCCCCGACGGCCGGTGCGAGGCGTTCGCCGGGGTATTGGGGAATCGCGAGGGCCCGAATTTAGCCGCGTTCAAAACGATGGCGGCGGATTCAAGCCTGGCGATTGTCATCGACTGCCTCACCTGTGAGGAACTTGAAGGGAAAGTCATGGAGCAGTTTGTCGGGCTGGCCCTGGAAGACGGCGGCGGGGAAGACGTCGAACAAGCGTTTCGACGCCACTTCGCGAGCCTGGGCGCAACGCACATCTACTGTTCTTTGGTGCATGCTATGCGACAGCCGAGCCCGATGGTTTGCGCGTCTTACCGCCATGGCCCAAACACGGCCTTTTGGATGGTGCCCTTTCATTAATCCCGCTTGTGGCTTACGGACTGGGCACAGGGAGAGCGGATTGCCGCCGCTTGGCCGCGAGATCCAACGCGAAAGAGGGGTGGGAAGATGTGCCGCTAATTGCGAAGGGAACCACCGTAACGGACTTCTGTTTCAGGAACGGGCCGACTGCCTTCAATACCAGGGCTTTGAATCCCGATGTGGTCTCGTCCAGCTTTCCGTTGGTGTACAAAATTCCATGGAGGTCAACTTTTTGGTCCATCAGGCTGTAGGTACCTTGAAGCTGCGCGCGCGTGCCGGGAGCGGTAAAGGAGACGTTGGACAGAGTTGCCACTCCATTTTTCACCGAGACCTGCCCTGTAAACTGCGAGAGCACTGTTTCCGGGTCTTCGGCTTGCTGCTTCTTGTCCTCGCCCTCCGCACTCCGGGTTAAGGCATTAACCGGCTGCTGGATTTTTGGGTTGGTGAAGCGTTCGCTGCCAATGCCGCAACTGCCGGCAAGATCCAGCTTCCGCAAGAATCCTGGAGGCCCCGGCGGCACTTGTACGGTGGCGTGCAGGTTGATACTACCGGTCAACGACGGGCGATTCTCTTCCGTGAAGAGGGACAACAAATCCTCAATGCGGCCTTCCTCCACGGCCATCTCCAGCCGAATGGTTTTTCCGTGCCCGCCAGGCTGCCCGGCCACGCTACCCTTCGACGTAACCGTGGTTCGCTGAAAGTGCGCGGTCACGTTCTGAAGATAGGTATCTCCATTTGTTCCGTCCACAACCGCCTGGAATCTCGAAACCAGGTGAACGGTGTGGCTGCTTCCGGACACGCGGAAGTTGGGCACGTCGGTTACGCCATTCGTATCGATATGGCCGATGGTGCCGCTGAACTTTCCTTGGGACGAAAGGGTACCGGAGATACCCTCGAACCTGGCCAGGTTCGCGTGCTCATAAGTGTAGGAGCCGGTCACCGGAGTACTGCCCGGATCATTTTCATTCCAGGGGCCGATCTCACCCGTCGACCGGATTTCCCCGGGCGGCTCGGGATTGAACACTGCGGCATGGTAGGGGATAACCGTGCGCTCACCGACGTTGTCCAACGTCAGCCGATGAACCTGCAGCTTGAAGGGTTCCTGGCCCGGCTTCCGGGGCATAAACTCCAGCAGAGCGCCATCCGTTTTGATCTCGCCAATCGTCACCGTGGCGCCCGTGGTGCTGGTCGTCAAAGGCATCACACTCGACGGTTGGCCGCTCGGACCCGGCGGCGGTATTAGCACGTGCAACCCCTTCACCTCGACCTCATCCACGCGCGGATGAATCCGCAAAAGGCCATTGTAGCTTCCGCGAATGATCAGCGTCTGGACCGTGATCAGCGGCGGCAGGTCTGTGCGTTTCCGGTGCAGGAAACTGACCCCTTCCGCCACGCACCCTGGGGGAAAGTAGGTTTCGCGGAAGCTGCGGATCTGGACGTTTCGGGCGAATCGGTCTTGCAGCGCTTTGGTGACCGCTTGTTGCGTATATGGCCATTTGCTGGCCAATCCGATCACAACGATGGCGGCGATGGCGATAAGCGCTGCTCCTATAATCAGCCACCAGCGCCCAAGCGCCCACCACGGTCCCGGCGCGCGGACCTTCTCCGCGCCGCGGGGTTTGGAAATTGTGGATTTCTTCCCAGCCATTGATGCAACGCTCCAAATGTCCTTATATCCTATGGGGAGTATACGTATCAGCCCAGTATTGCTCTTACAGTTGGTCAAAAGTGCTCATTCTATTTGTACGAAGGGGGAAATGCCGTGAAGCGCGCAAAGTTGTCAGCGGCTTGCCACGGTCAGCGCCGTCCTGACCATGCGGTTTACTCATGCCCGATACCGTTACGTCAATACTACGCCGTCAAAAGTGGGGACCTCAAAGAGGTCCAATGTCATTAGCCGCGGGTGAAACCCACGGAAACAGTATGCCCCGACGGTACACCAACCCCGAAGGAGTCTGTGTGACAACAGGTGCAACACAGTCATAGCGCCGCTTGCGCCAGACGTAGAACGGGCATCCGAAGCTGTGAAAAAAACAATCTCATCCGTCAGCTGACGGACAGAGACGCAAAGAAGCGCAAAGGGGAACTCCTTTGTTTGCTTCGCCACTCTCTGCGCCCTTGCGCCTTTGCGTGAGTTGTTTTGTTCTTCAGGCAATTTTTTCGCACCGTCTCCTGCCCGTTTCTTCCACGGCCAGGACCCCGATGAATCGGGGCAGGTAGGCCGTGCTACGGGGTTTTCGCGGCTCGCGGGACTCGCTAAAAGGGCTCGCTGTCTAGCGTCCGCTGTTTATTATTTTCGCCTTTCAGTAGGCAATTTGTACATAACGGTACTGACAATGGCCGCCAACTTGCTAAGCTACAAGGCTGGGGCTGTTTGGTTGTGGAATTGCACGCACATCGGCAAAGGCAGTGACGAGTGACGAGTGCCCAGTGACGAGCAGCCGCTGGTGGAACAAGTGACGAGTGACGAGGCAGGAAATGGGAAGCGCGTATGCCCCCACGCCCAGGCCGGTCAAGCTTTTACGAAATGCCCCGGAGATACAACAATTTCACGCAAAGGCGCGGAGGCGCAAAGGCTCTCAGCGCAAATATTGTCCTTTGCATTTCCTTGCGCCTTGGCGCCTTTGCGTGAGAGTGTTTGCTTTTTCTCAGATTCATTGTCTTGGGCTAGGCTGGAGCGCCAATGCGGAGTTCGACATCTCGCGGTTTCCCACGATGTTCCGCAAAACAAAAGGGTTAGCGATGAAGGGCGAGGATTTCTCAAAAATGTATGTTATTCAAACTAAAATAGTTAGCTTGTTCCTGGTGGCCTCGTGGCGAAACTCAGGGGGAATTAAAATGGTTCCTCAGCAGAATCTGTGGGTAGACTGTGGTTCAGGTAGAGCTCCAAGAGTATGGTAGAGAGCGACTTCAGCGGCGCGGAAGGTACGAAAGCCATAGGCTTTTCGCAGCGTCAACT